>JBCBZX010000257.1:0-4394 GCA_039815105.1 Pseudomonadota bacterium | reverse complement strand
TGAGAATCGTACCGATGAATTTTTTTAGCCTTACATTCATGGGGTGGCTCCTCGCGCTTGCCACTTACCTAGCGCAGTACGTACCATTTGCGAACAGGGTCCGCTTTAGCTGAAGCCCGTCTTCTTGTCGCAACCACCCGTTTTGCGCTTGAGTTTGGCGTGCCGACGGGTCACCTGACGCTTATACCCATTAAGCAATGTGAATTTGTCATGAGCCAGTCCGCTACTTTTGTTACCGACCCCATCGCCATCGAGCCGGTAGCATCTAAGGCTCCAGGCCTTGGTGTCGGTCGGCGGTCCCGCGCCGTGCAGGCGTGGCTGTACGTGGTGTGCTTTCTTATCTTCGCAATCGTGTTGGTGGGCGGTGCCACGCGCCTGACGGATTCTGGCCTCTCAATCACGGAGTGGAAGCCCATCCATGGCACCATTCCGCCCCTGTCTGAGGCTCAATGGCTCGAAGAGTTCGACAAGTATCGGCAGATTCCAGAGTATCAGCTCATCAATAAGGGCATGAGCATGGATGCCTTCAAAACCATTTTCTGGTGGGAGTGGGGGCACCGGCAGCTTGGACGCGTCATTGGCTTGGTGGCTCTGATCGGGTTTATGGCCTTTGCCTTTAGCGGTCGCTTGCGTGGTTCTATGCTGGTCAAAGCAGGTGCCATACCCGTGCTCGTTGCGATCCAGGGCGCGATCGGCTGGTGGATGGTTTACTCCGGACTGTCGGTGCGCACAGATGTCAGCCAGTATCGACTGGCAACCCATTTGACCTTCGCCTGCATCATCTTCGCCTACGTGCTATGGCTCGCCCGGGGCAGGGCCGAGGATTTTTACCCCGGCGCAGGGCGGCTGGCCCGTTGGGGTGGCATGGCGCTCATCCTTCTCGTTCTGGGTCAAATCGCGCTGGGTGGCTTGGTGGCTGGCATAGATGCTGGTCTGGCCTATAACACGTGGCCGCTCATGGATGGCGCCTTGGTGCCGACCGGGCTTGCGGCTATGGAGCCCGCTTGGCTGAACCTATTTGAAAACGCCAAAACCGTGCAATTCACCCACCGAACAACGGCCATCTTGGTGCTTGTGGCAGCGTTAGCCTATGCCGCAGCATTGTCGGCGAAGGCGTATGATGAGGACGGAAAGCGTATGGCTGGCAGCGCCTGGGTGCTGGCTATCTTGATCGTGTTCCAGGCCATGATCGGCATTGGCACGCTGCTCCTCGCCGTACCAATTGATTGGGCGCTCGCCCATCAAGGCGGTGCTGTGGTGGTGCTGGCCGCAGCTGTGGTTCACACGCGCGCGACATTGGCACCGGCCAGATAACCTATCTGCCAATCATGATGTCGAGGTTTTGCACCGCGGCACCGGAAGCGCCCTTGCCCAAATTGTCCAGCAACGCGACGAGGTTGACCTGTTCGTCATTCCCACAAACGTGCAACTCCATCGTGTCTGTCCCGGCAAAGGCTTCACCCGCCAGCCGTGCGGCGCCGTTCGTCTCATCCAGCGATGCAACGCGAACAATGGACTGCCCGTTATAGTGCTTGGCAAGCGCCGAGTGCAGCTCAGACCGGCCTTTGGCGTTCGTCATGTCCATATGCAGTGGAATTTGCACCGCCATGCCTTGGGGAAAGCGCGCCACGGCAGGCGAGAAGATCGGCTTGCGCGCAAGCCCTGCGCGATCAATGATTTCCGGCACATGTTTATGGGCCAGGGACAATGCGTAAAGGAAATGGCTTTGCGCGATGTGGTTCTCAGCCTTGGCGTTTTCCATCTGCGCAATCATGGCCTTGCCGCCACCGGTGTAGCCCGACACGGCATTGATGCAGATTGGGTAGTCCGCGGGCACGAGCTTTGCGGCGACCAACGGGGCCAGCAGCCCAATCGCTCCGGTCGAGTAGCACCCGGGGTTCGACACATGGTTGGAACTGGCGATCCGGTCGCGTTGTCCGGGGAGCGCCTCCGCAAACCCATAGGTCCAACCCTCGGCCACCCGGTGTGCTGTGGATGTGTCTATAATGCGCGTATCGCTTTCGATCATCGCCACGGCTTCCCGCGCCGCCGCATCCGGTAGGCACAAGATCGCAAAATCCGCCTCATTGAGCAGCTCACGGCGCTTGCTGACATCGTGTCGATCCCCATGGGCTATGTGCAGAATTTCGACATCCTGGCGGTCCGCCATGCGTTCTCGAATCTGAAGACCCGTTGTGCCGTGCTCGCCATCGATAAAGAGTGTTGGTTTGGCCATGAAGCGCTCCTGTTGTCAGTGCGATAGCGAAGCTGACCACCGGACGCAATGATGGCTTCTGCCGCGAGATTGAACGGGCTAAGGATGGGACGGGGACTTGGGAGGGGGCTTGGGATATGAGCCTGAACCATCGGTCGGAAATTGATGGGTCGCGTTCGGTCGCCGTGGTGCCTACAGCGTTTTACCTCACCCTGTCGCCGGGGTTTGCCGCCCATGTAAAGTTGCCAATGCCGTGATTGGCTGGGCTCAAACAAAAAGCGGAGCCGAAGCCCCGCTTTGAAATCTTGATCCACAAACGTGTTTGCGTCTTGAGGGCCGCTCCCGAGCGCGTTTCGCGTCTTGAGAGCCGGGCCAAACGCGCTTAGCGTTTTGAGAACTGGAAAGAACGGCGGGCTTTGGCCTTACCGTATTTCTTGCGTTCCACAACGCGGCTGTCGCGGGTCAGGAAACCACCTTGCTTGAGCACGGGGCGCAGCTCTGGCTCGTAGCGTGTGAGCGCTTTGGAGATGCCGTGGCGAACTGCACCAGCCTGGCCGGACAAGCCGCCGCCAGTGCAGGTGATGACGATGTCATACTGACCATCGCGACCGGCAGCAACGAGGGGCTGTTTGACAACCATTTGCAGCACCGGGCGTGCAAAATACTCGGTGTAATCGCGAACTTTTACCGCTTTGGTGCCGTTCTTCTTGTTGCGTTTGCGCACTTCGCGTTTTTTGGCTTCGCCTTCTATAACGATCTTGCCGGAACCCGGCTTGATCCAAACGCGGGCGATGGCGTCTTTACGTTTGCCGGTGGCATAGGCGCGGCCATGCTCGTCCAGCTTTTGAGTGTAGACAGGTGCCTGGTTTTCAACGGCCATTTCGCCGCCTTCTGCCGCTGCGCCCAGCTCTTCGAGGGAATTGAGGTCAGCCATGATCAAGAGGCCTTTTTGTTCTTGGAGTTCATTGCCGCAACGTCCAGTGCCACAGGCTGCTGTGCTTCGTGCGGATGATCGGTACCAGCGTAAACGCGCAGATTGCTGAGCTGTTTACGGGACAACGGGCCACCAGGCATCATGCGCTGGACGGCTTTTTGCATCACGCGCTCTGGAAAACGGCCTTCGAAGAGAGCTTTAGCGGTGCGCTCTTTGATGCCGCCCGGATAGCCGGTGTGCCAAAAGTACTTTTTATTTTCGTACTTGTTGCCGGTGAATACGGCTTTGTCGGCATTGATGATGATAACATTGTCACCATCATCCACATGCGGGGTGAAAGTTGGTTTGTGCTTGCCGCGGAGACGGTTGGCCACAATCGACGCAAGACGGCCAACGACCAGTCCTTCCGCATCAATGATGATCCATTTCTTCTCCACCTCTGCAGGCTTCTGCGAGAAGGTTGTCATGGTCTGTCTTTCCAAATGAAACGCCGCACGACATGGGGTCATGCCTGCAGCCGCTTAACTCTGGCCGCCAGCAAGCTGGCAGCGCTTCGTTGCGGGCAGATAGGACAAGCCATTGGCGCTTGTCAAGCATTTCTATTTATCAAATTGCTTGAATAGGTAATGTTTTCAGTATCTTACATAAAAGGTATCATGATACCGCACAAAATTGGAAAGATAATTCGCCTTTGGGGCTATCGGCGCAATGAACATGGTTCCCCAACCGTACAATCATGCAATAGGTTTCCGAAAAATTCAGGAGAACCAAATGACCGATCCAATTCCAGGTTTTGCAACCAAAGCCGTTCACGCTGGGGCTGCCCCAGACCCCGCCACCAATGCCCGTGTGACACCGATCTATCAAACTGCATCCTTCACCTTTGATGACGTGGACCATGCCGCATCTTTGTTTGGCCTACAGGCGTTTGGTAACATCTATACCCGCATCACCAACCCAACGACTGCGGTACTTGAGCAGCGGGTTGCCGAGCTTGAGGGCGGCACCGCTGCGCTTGCGGTGGCTTCAGGCCATTCGGCCCAATTGCTCGCGTTTCACACAATCATGCAGCCGGGCGATGAGTTCGTTGCTGGCAAAAAAATGTATGGCGGCTCCAACAACCAGTTTGGCCACTCCTTCAAAAGCTTTGGCTGGAACGTGAGTGAGGAACACCCCCAGGGAGCGGAGGAAGGGCGTTGGGATCGGAGCGAAGTTGGGCGAGGAGCCGCTTTAACTGCGAGAGCT
>JBCBZX010000281.1:0-4046 GCA_039815105.1 Pseudomonadota bacterium | reverse complement strand
TGGGAATATCATCGAAGTGTCGAAGTGGGCTGCGCGTGTAAAGATGGCGCGCATCCTGTGCCTCGCGGTGGCCCAAGGCTGTGCGAGGCTGGCCGTTGGCGTGGCGCGGGTCGAGCATTCCACCAACAATGCGCTGGTCGTCCAGAACATCGGTGATCGCGCCGACAAGGCGACCGCCTTCCTCCTCTCCGAGTATTCTGGGCAACACATCCGCCAATGATTGCCGGTTGATATATGTCATCCACGGCGCGTCGTCGGTCATCCTCCCGCCGCGCATCACCTTGGACAGGTCGTTTCGGAGGACCGTATTCACCAACTCTTGTTCACCAGACGGCAAGCCCTGATACCAACTCAGAAAATTGTCGGCTTCCAGCGGATCGCGGAGTTTCGTGAGCTGACCGCGCGCCGTTTCAATTGCCTCTTCTGCCGAATAGTTTTGCGAGAATTCCAACTGCCTTTCCCTGAATGGGCCTCGTGGCCCTTCAACCTTTGGAGCAATAGCATTGCTGTCGGCAGCGCGGCCATATCGGGACGCTTGGTCAAGCAGACCTTTTGCATCCTGTCTCGCGGATTCAATGAAGGGCGAGACGCCCCGCGCGGTTTTGGACTGCTTGTGAATCAGCTCCTGAAACTTCACGAGCAAGTTCGCCGGGTCGCGCTGCAACGCCGTTTGTGCATCTGCAAAGTCCAGTTCGCGAGCCGCCTGGTGGAAGAACCCATGAAACTCGCGGTCATCCGCATAACGCGAATCCCGCATCAGGCTCGCGACACGGTTTGGAAAGCCAGTATTCTGGCCCACATTGGCCACCCACCGGCTCTGATCCTCTTTCCAGCCGCCTATCCCAGACAAGAGATCATCGCGCTGCTCCCCGATCAGCTGGCGCTCTGCATTGATAGCCTCCAGATCATTTGCCACAGTTTGTGGACCAAAGGCTTCATCTAGCGCGTGGTTTAGTGTACCTTCCTGGCTGCGGGTCTGGTCATCCACGGCCCGCGACAACTGAAGGCCCGTATCCCCTTCACTTGCTGGAGCCAGAAACAATTGACGCCACGCCCGCCCAATCTGTTGCGCCGCCTGTGGGTTGGTTTCATCCAACTCTTCGATGAGAACGCGCGCGAAAAGAGTCGGGCTCGACCGACCCTGGATGCGTTCATTGACCTTCACGAGGAGCGGCGCTACTCGCTCCCGCGAGACGCCCGATCTGGTAAGAAGCGTTAGGAAGTCGCTCCGCGCAGCGCCGCCAATCCTTGAGGGATTGCGGGCCATATCAATGGCCTCACCAAGCATACGGCCTTGCTGCGTGCCGTTGATCCACTTGCCAATCTGAGCACCTGCCGCTCCCAAGCCAGCACCGCCTAGAACACTAAAGACACCCCCTGTTGCCGCCGTTTGTGCGCGCTCGCCCTCTTCGCCCTCACCTAGGCCGTACACAGCGCCATAGCCTGCACCTGTCGCCCCGCTGCGAAGCGCAGTAGACGCAATCGGGCGAGAGGCATTAAGCGCGGTCGCACCAGACCGGAGCGGAGCGCCGGGGGCATAGGCCCCGCCAGCCATCTCGGAAACGAAGCTCGTAATCGGGTAGTTCTCCCGATTCTCGGAAATGTTCTCGCGCGCCTCGGTGAGGGCTGTATCGTAAGCCTCGTTTTCACGAAGCTCGTTACCGCGAAAAATCCCTGTCAGTCCGTCCGCCGCCTGGGTCGCCGGCTGTAGGTTCATGAGTGCATTCACGCCTTTGCCAAACATGCCCATGCTGTCGGCGCGCAGGGCGTCCATGCCCGCCATTTCATCGGATGTGCCAAACGTCGCGCCGTGATAGGCTTGTTCGGCGACAACCGGAGCCCGATTCATCAGATCCTCACGCAGGGCCTCACGGCCTGATCTTTGGCCGAGCAAGCTTGGTAGCCATTGGCCCGGATTGGGGGCGATTTGCCCCCACGGAAGGGCTTGGGGCTTTTGTTCTGAGGAATCCCATTCAACACGATCTTTAACAGGCGCCCCACCTTCTGGCCCTTCATCCCATACCACACGGGACCGAACGGGCGCTGTCACTGGGCAACCTCCCCAGTGTCTGAGTACCGAATATCTCCCGTTTGCGGATCTTCGTAAACTGGTCGCCCATCCAGCATTCCCGATCGCGCTCCGGCGGGCGCTCCAGCGCCTTCACCAACTTCTCCTGGAATGCGATCTCGTTCAAACAGCGGATTAGACTGCTGGAAGTCACGCCACGCGCTGTCAAAGTCGCGCCCCTGCTCATCTCTGGCGCTGAGCCCGCCATACATTGCATGCCACTTGCTGGCCGTGTCCGCGTGGAGCAGAAGCCGGTCATTGGTTGCGCGTATCAGGTTAATCACGCCCTGGGCTTCCTCTGGTTTCATGTTGGCGTTCAAGCTCTTTTGAACAAACTCACGGTCTGCATCAGAGAACGCACCTTTCATCGCCTGACCAACTTCAAGAGCGTAATCCTGGGACTGCCGTTGGAACTGGCTCAACAATGCAAGCTCACTATCTTCCATTAGGGGGATTCCAAAGCGTGTTGCTGTAGCCCGCGCTCCCGAAAGCGGTCCTACTGGTGCACCCTGCTTCAGCAGGCTTTCCATTGCGTCAAGACGAACATTGCCAGTATTCAAAGTGGTTTCGGCATTAGACTGAATATTACGCAAACGATCTGCATCACCCGCGCCTTGAGCGCGTCCCATGTAAGTCTGATACTCACCGGCGTCGCCGGAAACAGCCCCTGTGGGGGCACCTGACGCCCGGCGCTGATCGTCAGGCCGCGTATTATCTAGCGGCCCCATTTGGTCCACCCCCTGAGTCAAGGTGAATTGAGCTGGCATGAACCCACCGCCAGCGGGCGGGCCGTTAAACTGCCAGAAATCATTCTGGAAGTCTTGTGGACCGAGGAAATCCATCGCGCTGGTGTTTGACCCGCCCGACAGAGGGGATTGCGAGGCATCAAATTTCGCGTTCTCCAAATCAAACTGCCGATCACTCTCCATCACACCGCGCTCAAAATTCCGGTCTAGATTCCCTTGCGCAAGGCTGTTGCGCTTTCCATCGATCTTCAACTCCATCTCATACCGATCATCCTCCGCAGCGTCCCGCTGACGGCTATAATCAACCTGATCGGTGTAGCGCGCGTCTGACACATCATCACGGCCTCTGGAATAAGCCACTTGATCGTCATATCGCTCATCCATCATGGCGTCGCGCCCGCGCGCGTACTCGTCGGCCCGCTGGCCCTGCACCATGCCATGAGCCTGGGCAAAATCGTTACCCGTGCCAACTGTTGAATCAAGATCCTTCAAAGCGCCCCCAAGCATCAAGAGCTTATCCGACCAATCATACGGCCGACCGGCTGCACCGATCATCCCGCGCCTCTGTGCGGGCTGTGTTAGGCCTTTGGCGTTCGGATTTTTAACAGTCTGCCCAATTTGCTGGCCCATTTGTGGAGACACAAACCCGCCTTTGGCGTTCGTGTACTTGCCCTGACGTGCAAGGCGGGAGGATGCACCAATCATATCAGTTTTGAAGCCGCTTTTACGCCGCCCATTGCCGCCGCTGGATTGCCCATGAACAAACTTGCTCCCTGCAGGCCAAGCCCCGCAATCCCGGCGAGCCCCGGATTCTGTGATTGTGTGGACGTGCTGTTGCTGTCGGTGATGATTGGCGTTGAACTCAACAAGCCCATTTCCACTTGGGCTCGATTGAATGGGTCTTGTTGTGCCCGCAAAAATTCATTGTAATTGGCATCAAGCCCGGCCTGATCGATTAACCGGGCATTACTGCCAAGCCCCGTAAGCATGCTCGCCTCCTGATCCATCCGGCTTCCCATCTGACCTGCAATGCCTGCTTCCAAACCGGCGCGAGATAACAAGCCTTGATCATACTGCGATCGCAAATCCTGATTGTAAGCCTGGGCGCTGAAATCACGATCCATATCGCTGCCAAACAGACCTAGTGCCCGGTCATACCCACCTTGCCGAAGTGTAGCCGCTGCACTGCCCGCCTGATCAATAAACCGTTCATTGGTGATTGCATCTGAAAC
>JBCBZX010000221.1:0-5203 GCA_039815105.1 Pseudomonadota bacterium | reverse complement strand
GTAAAGGCGGTGGTCATGAGCGCCATCGAAACCCCCGAAATTGCCGAGAGCTACAGTCAGCGGCGAGCGCTTGAGCATTTAGACGCTGGCCGAGTGGTGGTTTTTGCTGGCGGAACAGGCAATCCGTTCTTCACAACAGATACGGCAGCGGCACTGCGAGCGGCTGAAATTCGCGCTGATGTTTTGATGAAGGCCACGCAGGTGGACGGCATATATGATGCTGATCCGGAAAAAAATGAGGACGCAAAGCGTTTCGACCACATTACCCATGGGGATGTGATCGCGCGCGGGCTGAAGGTAATGGACACGGCGGCGGTGGCGTTAACCCAAGAGAACGATATTCCGATTATTGTGTTTTCGATTCACGAGGCCGGGCAGTTTGCGGAGATTTTAACCGGAGCCGGGCGCTTTACGCTCGTCAGCAACGGCTAGGGGTACATATTAGCGGATGGGCGCCAACCGTCTCTGAAAAGGCGTTTGGCGCAGATAGAAGAGTGGCTACAGGATAAGACATGCTAGATCTAAAAGACCTTCAACGCCGTATGGACGGCACGGTGACGGCGCTGCGCAACGATCTCAGTGGCCTGCGCACAGGCCGCGCCTCAGCCAACATTGTTGAGCCGCTGATGGTGGATGCTTACGGTTCGAAAATGCCAATGAACCAGGTGGCCAACGTATCGGTGCCTGACGCGCGCACCGTTCAAATTCAGGTTTGGGACAGTGGGCTCGTGCGGGCTGTTGATAAGGCGGTGCGGGACTCAAACCTTGGGCTCAATCCCGTTCTTGATGGGCAGTTGCTTCGCATTCCCATGCCGGAGATGACCGAGGACCGCCGCAGGGAGGTGGTGAAAATCGCCAACGAGTACACCGAAAAGGCACGGGTAGCTGCGCGCCATGTGCGCCGCGACGGTATGGATCAACTTAAGAAGGCCGAAAAGGATGGTGACCTTTCTAAGGATGAAGCTCACAGTTTGAGCGAAGACGTCCAAAAGATGACGGATGGCACCATTAAAGAGATTGACGCGACCCTTGCTACCAAGGAAGCGGAGATCATGCAGGTCTAGCGACCGCAGTCAGTTGTCATGGAATATATTCCGACCGCAACTCAGCTTCCAGGCCGTCCCGTACCGGCACATGTCGCCATCATTATGGATGGCAATGGCCGATGGGCGCAGGCACGCGGATTGCCCCGCACACGGGGGCACCGGAAAGGTGTAGAAGCCCTTCGCCATGCTGTTCGCAATGCTGGGGAGTTGGGTGTCAGATGGCTGACGGTTTACGCATTTTCTTCGGAAAACTGGAACCGGCCGCCGGCTGAGGTTCGGGATTTGCTCGGGTTGCTCAAAATGTTCATTCGGCGTGATCTGGCTGAATTGCATCGTGAAGGCGTCCGCGTTCGGATTATCGGCTGTCGGGAAACCTTGCCCAGAGATATCAAGCCGCTGCTTGAAGAGGCGGAAAGCCTGACCCGCGCCAACACGGCGATGGATTTGATCGTTGCGTTCAATTACGGCGCTCGGGACGAGATGGTGAGGGCGGTGAAGCGCATTGCAGACCGTGTCGCCGATGGATCGCTGAGCAGCGACGACATAAATCAGGAATTGGTTAGCGCGGCACTCGACACGTCGAGTGTGCCCGATCCCGACCTGATTATCCGCACCTCTGGTGAGCAACGTTTGTCCAACTTCCTTCTTTGGCAGGCGGCCTATTCTGAATTCGTTTTCTGCGATTGTGCGTGGCCAGATTTTGATCGTGACGCCCTTTTGCATGCGATAGCTGAGTATCAGCGGCGCGATCGCCGCTATGGAGCGTTGGCCGAATTTCCAAGCGAGGCGACCGGTTGAGCAAGGCCAGTCACGGTGTAGCATCTGCGCAGCGAAGCAAGCTGCGCCGCCCATCTCGTGAGCTTGTGACGCGGGTCATTTCGGCAGTTGTCCTAATTTGCCTTGTGGCCGTTGAAACGCTGATCGGTGGTTGGCTTTTTTTGCAGTTCCTCTGCGTCGCGGCAGCCATTGCGTTCTGGGAATGGAACTCAATGACCATCAAGCGACTTGAACCCGGAGCAACGAGCTTTGCCGTAAAGCTGCTTTTGGCTCTGCCAACGGCGCTCGTGCTGTCCCTTCTGGTCGCGCAGGCCGCTCCGTTGACCGCGTATATCGCTGCGGGTTTGGCGTGGGTTGTACTGGCCATCGCCTTGATTTCGTGGCGTTCACCATCAGGCCGTCGAAAGCGCAATATCGCCTGGCATCTCATGGGAATTCCCTACATCACGCTGCCATTCATTGCCATTTGGGCCATTCGCGAGACGCCGGTGTCGGGCCTTTTAACGTTGTTTTTCGTCTTCATCGTGGTTTGGACCACAGACACTGCCGCCTATTTTGTGGGCCGGAAGTTCCAGGGCCCCAAACTTGCTCCCGCCATATCTCCCGGTAAAACTTGGTCGGGCGCCATAGGCGGCTTGCTCGGTGCAATTTTGGTTGGCGGATCGCTTGCACTTTGGCTGGGTGGACAACACCAAATCGCCTTCATACTCCTGGTGGTAGCTGCCATGAGTGTTGGAAGCCAAATTGGTGACCTGATGGAAAGTGCGGTCAAGCGTCGCTCGGGCGTTAAGGACTCTGGACGTTTGATACCAGGCCATGGCGGCGTTCTGGACCGAATTGACGGTCTGATGTTTGCGGTGGTGATCGCCTTTGCCTCCCAGACCGTAAACTCTATCTGCCTGGACCAAACACCCGGCTATGAAGGGCGAGCTGGATTGTTCTGTGCCCAATTGTCCGATCTTGAGCTCGAAAGTTCATCCAGCGGAGACGCCAGCTAATGCCTGCTTCAATCATCTATATGTTGCCTGCCTTCATTGTGGTGCTCTCAATTGTCGTTTTCATCCATGAGATGGGTCACTATTTGGCCGGGCGGTGGTGCGGCGTGGGTGTGAAGGCGTTCTCAATTGGGTTTGGCAAGGAGCTGTTTGGATGGAATGACAGGCACGGCACGCGTTGGAAGGTCTGCCTGATACCGTTGGGCGGGTATGTTAAGTTTGCTGGTGATATGAATGCCGCCAGCGCGCCGAACCCTGATCTGGACCCAAGTTTGTCGGAAGCTGAGAAAGCCCAGCTGTTTCAGACCAAGCCTTTGTGGGCCAGGGCCTTTATCGTTGTTGCCGGTCCTATTGCGAACTTTCTGCTGGCAATTGTGATTTTCAGCGCGCTGTTCTGGAGCAATGGACGGTTTGTGGTGGATCCGATCGTCACCAGCGTGATCGAAGGCGGGGCGGCTGAGGAAGCGGGCGTCGAGCCAGGCGATATAGTGGTTGCCATTGACGGCCAGGCGGTGAGCACCTTCACCGACCTACAAAGGTATGTGTCCATACGAGCAGAAATTCCCGTGGTCGTAAGTGTGGATCGGGACGGCGAAATTCTGCAACTGCCCGTCACACCGCGCACGTTTGACACGGAAGACGGGTTCGGAAACCCAATCCGCTACGGTTTGCTTGGCGTGCGCAGTGAGCCTACTGCCGACCAACGTCGTCAGATCACTTACGGGCCTATCGCGGCGCTGGGGCAGGGCATTTCCGAGACTGGATTTACAATGAGCCGCACGCTCACCTTCCTGGGCGAGGTGATTACCGGACGTCAGGATGTGCAGCAACTGGGCGGGCCCGTTCGGATCGCACGCATGTCCGGTCAAGTGGCCACTCTGGGTGTGACCGCGCTCATCACTTTTGTAGCGCTTTTGTCTGTGAGTATTGGTCTTTTGAACCTTTTTCCGGTTCCGGTGCTCGATGGTGGACACTTGATGTTTTACGCCATTGAGGCGGTGCGTGGGAAGCCGCTTGGTCCCCGGGCAACGGAGTTGGCCTACGCCGCGGGGTTGATGTGTGTGCTGGGATTGATGTTGTTTGTGACGTCAAATGATGTGCTGTTTTACGGTCGACAGCTGGCCGCGCATTTCTTTGGTTAGGCCCAACCCTTAGGATTGTTAACCTGTTGGTAACCAACGCCGGAGCCGACCGTGGCACATTAGCACTAGTTTGACATTTTTGACGCTAGGTTCGGTTAAGAATTCTTGCTTGAAAGTTAAAACCCTCTAAAAGCAAATGGGGATTCTATGTAAGCGATGGCGACTCTGCACGCTGCCGCTTTTGCCTCCTTGCAGATATGAGAATGAAAAGTCCGGTTCACGTATGATTATCAAATCGCTCTCCCGCTTTGCATATCGGGTCACGCTTTCGCTAACGCTGTGTATCGTTGCGGTTTCGGCGCACTCCCTGGTGGCTCCCGACGCGGCTCAAGCGGCTGTGGTGAGTTCCATTGAAGTGCGTGGCTCTCAGCGCCTGGATAGCCAGTCAGTTCGCAACTACATCACCATTGAACCGGGCCGTTCATTCTCGACCATCGATATTGATGACAGTTTGAAGGCGCTGTTTGCGACTGGGCTGTTTGCAGACGTTCAGATTTTCCAGTCTGGCCGTACGCTGATCGTTCGGGTTGAGGAAAACCCGACCATCGCGAACGTGATCGTGCGCGGTAACAAGAAAATTAAAACCAAGCCCCTGCGTGCTTCACTGCAGTCCGAGGATGTCGGCATTCTGAGCGACAATGTTCTCGAGAGCGATCGTCAACGTATTGAAGAGCAATATCGTCGCATTGGACGGGAAGACGTTTCGGTAAATGTTCGCACCGTCGACCTGGGTAATAATCGCGTCAATGTGGTGTTCGAAATTGCTGAGGGTGGCCGCACCCGCGTCGACAAGATTTTGTTCGTTGGCAACAATGCGTTTGGTGACCGCCGCCTGCGCGGCGTCATCAACACCCGTCAGTCCGGTCTTCTGTCGTTCCTCAGCCGCAACGATGTTTATGATCCCGATCGCTTGGCGGCGGATGAGGAAATTCTGGCACGTTTCTACTTCGACCGCGGCTATGCTGACTTTGAAATCGTCTCTGCTGTCGCTGATCTTGATGAGGTGGAGAACGAGTACACGATCACCATCACGGTGAATGAGGGTGAGCGTTACGATTTTGGCGACGTCCAGATCGACAGCACTATCCAGGGCTTGGATAGTGAGCAGCTCCAACGTGAGATCAAGTCTCGGACCGGCCGCCTCTACAGCGCCAAGCGCGTTGAAGAAACTATTGAAGGCATCAACCGGCGTGTGGCGACCAAGGGCTTTGCTTTTGCCCAGATTACCCCCCGGGGTGAGCGC
>JBCBZX010000422.1:0-2196 GCA_039815105.1 Pseudomonadota bacterium | reverse complement strand
TGCCGCGTTCAGCCCGCAGCGCTCTGAGTTTTTCGCCAAAGGGGGTCATGGTGTCTGTTTAGCGGATTGACGACGCAAGCGCACATAGAGTGCTCCGTCACCCCCATGGTGGGGAGCGGACACATCATGGCCATTGACCCATTGCGCCAAAGGGGGCGTGACAAGCCAGCGGGGCACCACCTGCCGCAAGATGCCTTTTCCCTGTTTGCCCAGGCCCTTGCCTGTGATGACCAAAACAACCCTGTGACCGCGCGCATGGGACATGCCGACGAAACCTATCAGAGCATTGTGCGCCTCATCCTGGGTCATGCCGTGCAGGTCAATCCGCGCGTCGACCGAAAGTCTGCCCTTCGACAATTTGCGTTTTGTCTTGCGATCAATGGGTTCCTGCTTGCGGGCCACACGCTGGGCCGGCGGCTGCCAATACGGCAGGAAAGGCGTGGTCGGTTGATTTTCCGGAAAGATGGCCGGCGAACCGGCTGACTTATCGGATGCAGCTCTTTTGGTCGGCGCTTTGGGGGCCACAGGCGCTGCTGCAGCCGACCGGGTGCCGAGATAAGCCTCCATGACGGCGCGATTGGTTTGTTCACGAATATCGGGGGATGCCCCATCGGTTTCACCGGCCTGGGCTGACGAGCTGAGCGAGCGATTGCGGGCCCGGGCCAAGGGGCTGATGGAGCGGTCCATTGGTTGAACCGAGGCCGCCACGTGATCCCACAATTCCCAATCTGTGGGAGTGGGGCTGGTCCTACTTACCGGTGCACGCTTCTTGGCCATTTTCAGTTGACCTTTGGTGCGGGTTTGGGGAGCAAGATGTAAAAGTCAACCGGGCAGTTGATAGCCCCAGCCCTCAGCCCGGCCTGATCTCCGGTTCCTACGAAAAGATCACCCCGGGCAGGACCGACAATGGCAGATCCTGTATCTTGGGCGATAACCAGCCGATCTGGCGGTCCGCCAAGCACGTCCTCCGGGGCATCCACCGCCAAATATATCGGCGTGCCATAAGTGTGCAGCGTTCGATCAATTGCCAGGGAGCGGCCAGGCGTCAGCGGAACTTTCGCAGCTGCGATCGGACCCAGTGATGGATCGCCCACCTGAACTTGCTCGAAAAAGATATATGAGCGGTTGAACCAAGTTATTTCAGTTCGACGGTGTGGATTGTCCGCAAACCACCGGCGCAGAGATGCCATTGTCAGGTCGTCGGCCATCAACTCGCCCGTCGCGAGAAGCCGCTTGCCGATTGAGCTGTAATCATGGCCAGACTTCCCGGCATAGGTAATTCGCTCCTGCGTACCATCGGTCATGGCAAGGCGCGCAGATCCTTGAATGTGCACAAAGTAAGCGTCCATCGGATCGCTGACCCAAGCCAGCTCAAGGTTCTGACCAGACAGAACACCGTTGTGAAACGCGTCGCCTTCAATGGCTGCCCGATCCCAATATTCAACGATCGAGCCATCAGCCAGTTGGCGACCAAACCGAATGTGCGGGCTTAAATTGTCGGGACGATTGTCATCGGTCACGTCAACCAAATCAACAGGTCTTCTCAAAAGCGGAAAGCTATAGCTGGCGGTTTTGGTCCGCGACGCTTGCACAACTGGCTCATAATAGCCCGTCAGATGACCCCTGACTGCCACCTGCAGTTTATGGGGTTGAAAATGAGCTTCGAAGAATGCCCGGGCCCGGTCGCCGGTCGTAATTCCTGCTGCCAGCGCCAAACTGCCAATATGGCCCAGCGCATCGCTGTCGGTTCCCAGCGCACGCGTCTTGTACGGTTTTTCTCCGCTACGCTTCGCCGTCTGGCAGAACGCCTCAAAGGCTTCTAAATGATGATCGCTCAACCAATTGGGTAGATCTGCAAATTCGCAGGCAACGAAGCGGGGTTTTTCGTTTGCAACAGCTGGAGGAGTGTCAGTGTCGGACATGATCGCTGCGCCCCGCCAGCAAGGCGGGTTCAGCCTTCCGATTCGGTGGCGACAAGTTTCCAATTGGGGTCAGATGCGTTGACCGGGCGGGCAAACGTCCAAACATCCTTCACCTCGGCAACCTCTTCAGGATCGCCATCCACCACGTCCCCGTCGGCGGAACGGGTTGTCGAAATCAGCTGCGACACAAAGCGCACGGTGACCAGGGCTTCGCCACCGTCGGATTCCACCTCCACAAAGTCTGCCTTTTCAACCCCTACAAATGAGCTCTCGA
>JBCBZX010000277.1:0-4119 GCA_039815105.1 Pseudomonadota bacterium | reverse complement strand
GATGCTATTGGTATGGGATTGAATTTAGATATTAAACAAGTCTATTTCTCTGGTTTAGAAAAATTTGATGGAAAATATGTCCGACCTTTGAATGATATGGAAATTGCATGGCGAAACTGGGCAACGGACGCCGCTTCACTATCAGGACCCTGCATGAAACGGCAGTTCCGGCCTATGATTTCATCGCGCTCATAGCCAGAATGGGCGAGAAACGCGTCGTTCACATAAACTATTGGGCAGTCCGGCATGTGTGGATTGGCGATGACGACGGCAAGGTCGTTCTGAAGCGCGTCAACGTCATCCCATGTATATTCTGGAAGTGCATCATATTCAGGAGCATCGCCCCTGCTTTGCGCATCATCGTCTTGCATAGATACGTCCGGGTCAGTCAGTCGGAATTTCGTGGAAGCGGGATGCCATGAGGTACGACATAAATGCAAGGTTTCATGTGATCAACGCACGATGAAATGAGGTCCGAGCGGCTCGCAAAGCGATCTGAACCCGAACCTGCCGATGGAGCCAGCGCGTGCCGGCGGTGGCAATCTGCGTGAGTGGAACTGCGGGCGACGAGGCTGCGGATGGTGGGGCTCACTCTTCCCGGAATGCCCGGTTTACCTGATCTGAGAGCGGTTTGAGGAGATAGTCGAGGGGGCTTCGCTCGGCGGTAGAGATGAAGGCGTCCACAGGCATTCCGGGAATGATAATTCGGTCACCCAGCTTCTCCAGATCCTTTGCACCGACGTTCAGCCGAACGATATATTGTGGCACGCCGGTGATCTCGTTGACGGTAACATTGGGCGATATGGCTGCCACTTGGCCTTGCAGCTCTGGGGTTGTGCGTTGGTTGAAGGCCGTAAATATCAGCCGCGCAGGTTGGCCAACGTAAAGATTGTCCACAAATTGCGGCTCGACTCCCGCTTCGATTTCAAAGGCTGCATTCTGCGGCACGATTTGCAGAACCGGGCTGCCGGGGCCCACCACACCGCCGATTGTGAACACCGCAAGCTCATGGACAACCCCCGCCACGGGGGCTGTGATTTGAACCCGGCGCAATTGCTCGGAAGTGCTGTGCAATTGCTGGGTGACCTCATTGATCGCTTGCTCCACCTCGCGCAGTTCAGCCAGCACGCCCTCCTGGAACTCGCGCTCGATTTGAAGGATCTGAATTCTACTTTCGCCGATGGCATTCTGGATCCGAGCCAGTTCCGCGCTCTGCTCCGCCATGCGGCCGGACACCTCTTCACTTTGCCGGGCAAGCGCCAGTACCCGTGACTTTGAGGTCAAACCCTGATCCGCAAGTGATTGCAAAGCCTCAAACTCCTCCCGAAGCAAATCTTGTTGAATGCCGCCTGATGTCCGGAGGGCTTCCACGCCTTCGATTTGATTTCGCAGTTGTTTGATACGCTCTTCAAGTTGGGCGACCTGACCGGTTCGAGCTTGAATGCGGGTTTCGAACAGATTGGTCTGACCATCTTTGATGGTGTCGGGCAGATCCAATTGAAATATTTGCAGCAGATCGGTGTCGTAGCGAGGAAACGCAGCGCGATCACGTTCAGCCAACAATCGAGACCTGCGCGCGACGCTTTCCTGAAGGCGGTTGGACAGAATATTCTGGTTGGCCACCAGAAGCGTATCGTCGAGACGAACCAGCAAATCGCCGGCCGCGACAGTGTCACCATTTCGCACTGCAATCTCGGCCACAATACCCCCATCCAGATGCTGGATGGTCTTTGGATTGCCCACCACCGCCACCTGACCAGACGCGATGACCGCGCCCGAAATGCGGGCAAAATAGGCCCATGCTCCCCCAGCGCCAAAGAGCAGCCCGAGACTGACCAACCCAAGAATGATAGCCCGCCGAGCCGATGTGGCCACTTGGCGTGGGCCGCCTGCAGCGGCAGTGATCTGGTGCCTATCTGTTTCCATTGCCGCCGCTGACATCGTTGGAATCCTGCGTGCGCGCTTCGGGCTTGCCCATGCTTCCGCGCAGGGCGGCGTCACCTTCCAGCAATTGCAGAGTGTTACCGGTTGCCGTGGCCTTCACTTTCTGTGGTCGCGTGACTTTGGCCAGCACATCATCCTTGTCGCCAAACTCCACCTGCTGACCATCTTTGAGCATAAGCACCTTGTTGACCGCCATCAGAGCACTTGGTCGATGGGCCATGACAATGACTGTTGATCCATTGTCGCGAAGGCGTTTAATCGCCTCGGCCAAGGCCGCGTCGCCCTCCGCGTCCAGGTTTGAATTGGGCTCGTCCAGAACGACCAGAGCTGGGTAGCGCAACACGGCTCGAGCCAGGGCAATGCGCTGAACCTGACCACCAGACAGCTCATTCATATGGACCGCCAGATCTGTGTTGTAGCCCGATGACAAGCCGAGAATGAGATGGTGGACGCCTGCCAATTGGGCCGCTGCGACAACATCCTCATCGCTTACCTCATCATCGAACCTTGCAATGTTCTGGCGGACGGTACCGGGAAGAAGCTGTGCCCGCTGTGGCAAAAATCCAATGTGAGCACCCAGCGCCACCGGATCCCACTGATCGAAGGTAGCACCGTCCAGCCTGACAAACCCGCGATCCGGCAGGGCCAAGCCAGTCAACAATCTGGCAAGGCTCGATTTGCCCGATGCACTAGGACCGATAACACCCAGGCCGTCACCAGGGTTCAAATTGAATGACAGACCATTCAAAATCGGGGGCCGATTGTTCTGACCTTTCAGCGCAACACCACCCATGGCGCCGGGCGAGCTGTCAGGCACCAGTTTGACAACACCGTGCACGCTGACATGACCTTTGGGTTCAGGCAGCGCAACATGATCGGCACGCATTTGCCCGGCGATAACAGCCTTGAGCCGCTGCCACGCCTGCCGCGCCCGGACAAAGCCCTTCCAATTGCCGACGGCGGCATCAACCGGAGCCAACGCACGGCCACCAAGGATGGACGCAGCGATCATTGTGCCCGGTGTGATCTGCTGCAAAATCGCCAGATAAGCGCCGAGGGCCAGCATGGCAGATTGAACCAGAAGTCGAGTGGCTTTGGTTGCTGCCTTGATAATCTCCACGCGGTTTCCCGCTACCTGGCCCGTCGACAAGCCGTGGTCATGGACCTTGCGCCAGTGCTCCGTGACACGCCCGGTCATACCCATGGCAATGACCGCGTCGCCTTCCCGGTGGGCAGCATCCGCCAGCCGTCCATCTTGAACTTCAATTCCCGTTGCTTCGCCAAGTCGCTTCTTGGTGAGCACCTCTGTGAGGACGGTCGCGGCAATTACGATTGTCGCACCCGCAGTTGCTAGCAGGCCCAGCCAAGTGTGCAACAGAAACACGATTGCCAGATAGATTGGCACCCAGGGCAGATCGAACAAAGCGGGCAGCCCCGTCGATCCCATAAACTGCCGGACGGCCGTCAGGTCGGACAGAGGTCGCGCACCCATGCCGCCCAATGCGCCCGACCGGGCTCCGGTTTCTATCCACGACCGGTTGGCCAAACCGCCCAGTTCACGATCAAGCCGGTAGCCAGCCCGGCTCAGTATTCTGGTGCGCACAAATTCGAACATTGCCATGAACGCATACAGGAGTGCCACCAGGGCAAAGAGCGCCACCAGCGTGGGAACCGACCCGCTGGCCAGCACCCTGTCATAGACCTGAAGCATGAACAGTGGCCCTGTCAGCATAAGAATGTTCACGGCCGCAGAAAAAATGCCGACCGCAAATAGACTGTTTTTCAAGGTTCAGCTTTCCCCAAGAGGCCCGCAGCCGCCATTACCCAATGACGCGAACTGTAGTGACGGCGAATGGGCCACCCCGCAGTACAGTCCTCGCCACACAAGGATCAGGTCGGATTGTAGAAGCGCCTGTATTTTCATTACGCTAGACGATCAAATCATCAACCGAATGCCACGTACTGGCCGCGTTCATCCAAACTCCGTCAATATCGACAAGGGTATCTGTCCCATAGGTGGTGGACACAACTTGCACCGTGCCATCAGCGTTCTGGGTGAAGACATAGTCTGCCAAAACGCCGTCTAGGTTCACCTGATTGTAACCGTCGCCGCCTTCATAGCGATCGTCGCCCGCATCGAAATAGAAATGATCGGTGCCGGCTAAGCCGTAGATG
>JBCBZX010000328.1:0-3371 GCA_039815105.1 Pseudomonadota bacterium | reverse complement strand
CGCGCTTTTCAGAAGTCACTTTCGTGGCGAGATGGTGGTCGCCATCAAGGTCCTTCGATGTGGACTCCAGATAGGCCATTAACTCTTCATCGTCTGTTTGGCGGATCCATGTCCCATTTACAGCCTCAAGCTTTTGGAAGTCGAAGCGTGCCGCCGCTTTGTTCATGCCTTCAAACCCAAACCAGGCCAACATATCTTCCGGCGAGATAATCTCTTCATTGCCATGCGCCCAACCCAGACGAACCAAATAGTTGCGCAGTGCAACCGGTAGGTAACCCATGGCCCGATACGCGTCGACGCCAAGAGCGCCGTGGCGTTTGGAGAGCTTTGCGCCATCCGCACCATGGATCAGCGGAATATGGGCCATGACCGGCACCTCCCATCCCATGGCATGATAGATGAGCGCTTGACGGGCCGCATTTGTGAGATGGTCGTCACCTCTGATGATGTGCGTAACCCCCATTGACCGGTCATCCACCACCACAGCCAGCATGTAAGTTGGCGAGCCGTCAGACCTTAAAATGACAAAATCGTCCAAAGCATCGTTGGGAAAACGAACCTCACCCTGCACCTTGTCATCAATTAGCGTTTCGCCGCTCATTGGCGCTTTGATCCGCACGACATAGGGGGCATCGCCGCCTTCTGCCGGATCGCGGTCTCGCCAGCGGCGGTCATAACGTGGAGGCCGCCCTTCCGCCTGGGCCGCTTCCCTCATCGCCGACAGTTCCTCGGCAGTGGCATAACATTTGTAGGCAGCGCCCTTGGCAAGTAGCTTCTCTGCGACCTGGCGGTGTTGCTCCGCATTGCCGAATTGAGAAACGGGCTCTCCATCCCACTGCAAGCCTAGCCATGACAGGCCGTCCAAAATTGCTTCGGTCGCTTCATCGGTTGAGCGCGCGCGATCAGTGTCTTCAATGCGCAGCAGCATTTTGCCGCCATGCTTTCTGGCGAAAAGCCAGTTGAACAGAGCGGTGCGCGCGCCGCCAATGTGCAGGAAACCGGTGGGGGACGGCGCGAAGCGTGTCACAATCTGGCGGGGCGCTGGGGGGGTGTCGTTCATCGGTCATCCTGAAATTTGGCCGCGTGGATTCGACGGCGGCGCGATCGTGTAACATGGTGCCCATAGTGTTGAACAGGAAGGGGGCCTAACGCCCCCAGATCGAATGCCAAAAGCGCCTGATCACAAGAAAGTGGAAGAGGTCTGGCTGCCCGTTCAGCCCGATGACAAAGGCACGCCCGATGAGCTGGACCGCCCTGCTGTTCCTCGACGGATGGACACCTATGGGCAATGGGCCGACCAAACAAAACTGAACCCGCTTTATTTTGGCCACCAGTTGACCAGCTGGTTGGACTGGATGCGCTCATGGCTCAAGCTTGACCCGGAGGCAAAGCCCGCGCTTTTGGTTGCGACTTTTGCCGCCGGCATCATCGCCTATTTTCACTTGCCCAGAGAGCCCATATTGGCCGTGCTGGTTGCGGCCTTTGCGTTATTGGTTTGCCTTGCATGGCGGGCGCGATCGGGCAGGGCAGGTGCTGCCGGCCGCGTGGCGGTTGCAGGCGCCTTACTGCTGGCCGGCGCAATAGCAGCGCAGATACAGGTCAACCGCGTTGATACGCCCATGCTGGCGGAGGAGGTGACTGTTCGCATTGCGGGAACCGTCTTGTTTGCGCAGCGGCGGGCAGATGGTCGGCAGCGCGTGGATTTGCTGATCGATCACATCGAGCGAGCTCAGCGCCATACTGTGCCTGAACGCGTGAGGCTCACCCTTCGTCAAAGCGAGTTGCTGACGGTTGGCTCCTATGTAGAAGGACGCGTCAGGCTGATGCCCCACACCGGCCCAGCCTATCCTGGTGGATACGATTTCGGGTTCGCCCATTTTTTCGAGCGCCGCGGTGCCCTGGGCTTCTCCATGGGAGATTTAAAGGCTGTGGAGTCGGCAGTGCAGCCGCAGCTGAGCTGGATGCAGCAAGCGCGGCTTGCTCAATCGCACGCTCGTTCCTGGCTGGCTGCGCGCATTCGAAGCAGCTTGCCAGGAGAGGCGGGCCATGTGGCTGTGGCCCTGATCACCGGGGAAAGGCAGGCGATTTCAGCGGAGACAAATGAGAGTCTGAGGGCCTCGGGCCTTGCGCACATATTGGCGATTTCCGGGCTTCACATGACGCTTATCGTCGGGAGTGTGTTCTTTGGCCTGCGTTTCCTGATCTCATTGCATCCCAGATGGTCCTTGCATTTTCCGGTGAAGAAGCTCGCTGCGGCGTCTGCCTTGGCCTTCGCTACGGCATATCTCGCAATTTCGGGCGGTGGACTGGCTACGCAGCGAGCTTATATCACGTTGGCAGTCATGTTGATGGCTCTGCTGTTAGACCGGCGTGCCATCAGCTTGCGAAACGTGGCGGTGGCCGCTGCCATCGTTCTGCTCATGCAGCCCCACGCCATATTTCTCGCCGGGTTTCAGATGTCGTTTGCAGCTGTGGCATCCTTAGTTGCCTGCTATCGAACCTGGGGGCGTTTGCGCGACTATGCCAATGCGCTGCGCGATAGCGATCTGCCTCTAAAAGGGCGCAGATTGTATATCATGCGATGGTTTAGCACATCTCCACAATATTTTGATAAAAAATGGTATTCTCAACTTTCATATGGACTTGTGCGTTTTTTTGTTGGCATCGCTACCACATCGCTGATTGCAGGGTTGGCCACCGGCTTGTTCGCGGCATGGCATTTCCATCGGGTCGCACCGATGGGCCTTTTCGCCAATCTACTGGCCATGCCATTTGTCAGCCTATCCGTCATGCCTGGCCTGTTGGCCAGCATGCTTGCTCTTCCGTTTGGCCTGGATCCGCCAGTGCTGAAATATGCAGGTTGGGGAATAGATATGGTTCGAGACATCGCAGCTTGGACAGCCGATTTGGGCCCCGCAGGGCGTGTAGGCCCGCTACCGCCATCCATCTTTGTGCTCGGGCTCTCAACACTTGCAATCATCGTCGGGCTGCGCGGCTTGGCAAAATTGTTGGCTATGCCGCTTGTTGCCCTTATGGGCGCGCTCTGGTCACTCCAAATCGTTGGTACTGAATCGCCTGAAGCACTGATCTCCAGCGATGGAAAGCTGGTCGCGACCCGATCGATAGAAGGAAATTATACATTCAACTCAATAAGAGCTCAGAGCTTCACGCGCGGAATTTGGCTTCGCGCTTTCGCTCCGAGTGCTGACCCCAACACAGCCCAAATTGACCTAATGCCGTGCGATGAACATGGTTGCTACGCACAGACACACAGTGGGATTACACTTGCATGGGCGCGGACACCGGAAGCCCTGCGCGAAGATTGTTCAACGGCTGATATCATCGTCACAGCACTGGCCCCACCTGCATTG
>JBCBZX010000089.1:0-10404 GCA_039815105.1 Pseudomonadota bacterium | reverse complement strand
TGAATGCCTGCCTCCACCTGCTTGCGGACTGTGTCATCCACTGCGGCGGTCATGGCGGCGTCAAAAGCCGCCTGATCATAGTCATGACCGTTCTCACGGGCGAAAATGAAGTCCACGATCTCCTGGCTGCGGGGCAGCGATCCAACATGGGTGGTGTGAATTTTGGTCATGAGATCTGTCCTACTTGGTCTAGCTTAGTCCGGCTGTCTATTGGTGGCGCACGTTCTGACGGTCCAATTCGCGATGAATGGCAGTCATATCCGGCGTGCGCAAATTTGTCTTGTGAAGTATAGCCAAAGCCGCGGCGACACCAGCGCCTTGCCCGGTCACGGCGCAGCAAGCCATGTTGCGCGTTGCGGCATGGCTTATCTTGTCTCCGCCCGTGGCGCGCCCGACCACAAGTAAGCCGTCAACACCGGTGGGCAGGCACGTTCGATACGGCACCTGAAAGTAGCGACCGGTGCTGGGAATGATCAGCACGCCATAGCCATCGATGAATTCGGGAAAAATGCCGATTGAGTCTTCAAAGCGTCCTTGCTCGCGCACATCGGCTTCGGTCATATCATATTCAGCGATGATCTTGCGCGTGTCTCTGATGCCGATCGTCATGCCGAAATTGCGCAATCGGGCGCTCTCGCAGCCGGGGGTGTGGCGTTTCAGGGCATCAAGCGCATGGAGAGCTTGCCTGCGCCCCTCAATCTCAAACTCGGTGAGGCTATCCGGGTCGGTGCCGTCGCAACCATCCAGATGCACCAAATTCATATAGGTGAGTTCGCCGCTATCGTGCATCGCGCCCCATGTGCCGCCAATCGTGGTCAGATCAGATGGCATGGAACCCTCACGCCGCGCCTTCTCGAACGGTCGCTTAAGAAATGGCGAGAACATCTCGTCCTCCTTGCCATCTGTCTCCACTTTCCACTCGCCGCCGGACCAATCCGCATAAGTTTGCGGGTCGTCCGCGACGCCTTGCAGAAACGCAGCCTTGTCGACACCGGCGAGATGAAACATGACCGATGCCGCCTGCATCTCTTCGACCGGTGTTTTGCGCATGGGCGCCCCGCAGGCGTTTGCCAGATCGGCATCGCCGGTGGCGTCGATGACAATATCTGCAAGCACGGCTTCACGTCCCGCCTTACTCTCGACCAGCACGCCGGCGATGCGGTTTTCCTCCACGATGGGGGCCACCACGTAGCGGTGGAGCATGGCATGTATGCCTGCCTCCTGAACCAATTGGTCGGCGATAACCTTGAAGCCTTCGGCATCAATCTCGTGGCTGAGCGACTGGCTCTCCGGCACGGCCATGCCCGCCTGTGCCGACCGGTCCTCATACTCCCGCGCCAGACCGCCTGCTTCGATGGTTGCTTCCCGGCGATACCAGGCCATGCCCTCGACCCCCACAGCGGTCATGTTACCGCCAAAGCAGCCAAAACGTTCGATTAGGCACACTCCCACGCCCGAGCGTGCGGCGGCCAGGGCGGCGGACAAACCGCCCGGGCCTGACCCCACCACCAGCACGTCAGTGCGATGGATGACGGGCGTGTGCCGTGCTGGCTCCAGAATGAATTTCGGCGTACTCATCAATTCGCCTTCAAAGTCCGATCCAGCAGCGCCAGCCAATTGCCGTGGCACAATTTTTCAACCAGCGCCGCGCCATAGCCTGCCTGCACCATGCGCTCGCGCAGAACCGACAGATCGCCAGCACCCTTGAGGCCTTCGGGCATCGGTGCGCCGTCAAAATCTGACCCCAGGCCAACATGATTTTCGCCAGCGATGTGAATCATATGGTCGAGATGTCTCATGGCATGGTCGAGGGCGCCCGCCGCGCTTGCCGAGCCATCGGGATGCAGGAACATGGTGCCGTAATTCAGCCCTGCCATACCGCCGGTTTCACCGATGGCTCTCAACTGGGCGTCCGTCAAATTTCGTGCGGACGGCGCCATGGTGTGGGCGTTGGAATGGGTGGCAACGAGGGGCACACCGATCTCGGCGACATCCCAAAACCCTTTCACGTTGAGATGACTGGTGTCCACCATCACGCCCAATTCCTTGCAGTGTGCGACAAGCTGTTTGCCATGGTCGGTCAAGCCAGGGCCAATATCGCCATCAGACGGGAATCGAAACGGGACGCCATGGCCAAAAATGGTGGGTCGGCTCCACACCGGGCCGATGGATCGCAGGCCCAGGGCGTATAGAGCATCCAGCTCCAACAGGTCGGGTCCAATGGCCTCCGCCCCCTCAAGATGCAGCACCAATGCCATGACATGATCGGACATTGCATGGCGCACATCGCTGCCGGACAGGCACATTCGCACTTTGCCGCTCGCCGCCAGACGATGCGCAATGCCCGCCTGTGCGATGGTCTGGCGCAACGCTTCGGGTTGAGCCAACGGCTCCGGCAAGGGCGCGTCGTAAGGCGGTTTTCCAAAGATCGAAAAGTCCAACCCCCGGCCTTGGCCAAGCGCGAAGATGGCGAACAGGCCACCGGCAAAGCCACCCCGTTGGGCAGCAATCACATTCACATGACCTTGATCCTGCTCGAACAGCGAAACCGCGTCTCCTCCAGCGCGAAACAGCCGGAAGAGCGCGTCATTATGGCCATCAAAGATGAGCGGTGAGTTGGTCAGCCTATTTACCGTCCCAAGTCTTACCGTCCCAGGTCGGGCCAGCCGGGTCGTCATTGCCAGTGATGTGATAAAGCGCGGCCTCACCGGCCATGGACGGTACGGCAGCGTGATCAAGACCCGCTGGCACAAGCATCGTATCGCCGGGTGCGAGCACGGTTTCATCCGCTTTGCCGTTCACCCACTGCACTTTCCAATGGCCCGTGACCGGCATGAGCACAGATGCGTGGTCGTGGCTGTGCATTGCATCGCTGGCGCTGGAACGGGTCACAAGATCAACATCAAAGCCGGGCTTGTCACGGATTATACCCGTCTCGCCGATCACACGCACCGGCTTGTCTTTGGCCAGGGCTACCATGTCGTCGTAGCGGCGCACGCCAAAACCAACGGCCTGCATGGGGCTCAGTTCTGGATAGTTCACCAGCTCTTCCTCCGTCAGCAACGGCATTGGCTCAACATCATCAGGCAAATGCTGACCTTTTTTGGTGTCGTAGAGCTTGCCATTGTTGCCCAACAGCAAACCATGATCGGCGGAAGCCTGAATAACTTGCGGAGCCCAGATCACCCCGCCGCCAGCATCATCGCCCCCGAGGATCGCCATGATCATTCCGTAGTCGGTTCCCACATTCTCAAAACCGCGAAAAATGCCGGTGGGAATGTTGAAAATGTCGCCCGGCCCGAGAACTACTTCGCCTGCTGTGCCGTGGCGACCCCAAAAGAAGCGCCAACGGCCAGACAACACCCAAAACACCTCAGCTGTGCGGTGGCAGTGCAGTGAATTGTTGCATTTGGGCGGTTGGCCCGCCGCACCAATGTTGAAGCCGATCTTATCGGCAATATGCACGTGCTGGTCCGGACTTTCCGACACACCGCCACCAATAATGGTGAAATTCTCTTTCTGGTCGCTGCCCGGCGTGTGGGCGTCGATGAAGGCGGTCTTGCAGGGTTGAAGTTCGCCGTAGCGAACGATCTGAGGGTGCGTGTGCACGTTTAGCTCCATGTGCCGCCCATGGACCTTCGGTCGTTTGGCGGCTGTTGTTGAGGGCTTAATGCCCGATGATCTTTTTGCCCAGAGCGTCGAGGACTGCCTTATTGCGTTGCGTCGCTTCCCTCGGGCTGGGCGCAATGGCCCGGATGGTGAGCATATCACCATCTTTGAACAAAATGGATGTGCTGCCATCAGAATATGTGCTCTGCCAACCGACTGCACCACCAATATCGAGCGCCTGCAATCGGCAGGTATCATCGCTGGCGCGGCAGATCTGCTCCATGCGCCCAAGTGTGGTCGCGCCGCTGCGGTAACGGCCTTCCGTACCATCTCTGCTGGTGCCAATGAGCACGTCTACAGCCGTGAACTCGATACAAGTGGTACATAGAAGCGTCAGGCGTTTCCGTTCGGCTCGTGTCGAATATTGGCTGGCACCAATTTCGACATTCGACTGCACCAAACCGCGCAGGTCAGTGCGGGCAAAGCCCTCGGCATTGGCAGTGGCCACAGACATCAATGTCGCCACCGCCATGCCCGACAGCAGGGGAACTAGCCAGTTTGCAGCAATATTTGCTTCCATATCGACACCTCATCATAAAGCGTCCATTCGCGGCGAATTGTTGGCGCAACGTCGCCATATGGGCCAAACTCGCAATGGCTCATGCCCATAATATGCACTGGCACGCCTGTGGGCCGCCCGAACACGCCCCAGCCATTGTGCACCCCATCCAGCGACCAACGTATGGCTGCACGGGGCGGCAGAAACTCATCTCCATCCATGCCGATCACATGGTGGATTTTGAACTCCGCATCGGGAAAAGCGCTCATCAACCCAACCCAATGGCGGTCGATCGGGGCCCAGGACAGCGCCTGCACGCCGCCCGAATAATGGCCATGGGCCGCACGGTCATAGTGCTCGGGTATGATATTGAATTCCTTGTTCGCAAGTCGGGTTAGCGTTCCGGCAAACTTGGCGCCCCACTCATTGTTATTGCCCGTACCCTTGTAGGGGCCAGCCATATCAATTGAGGGGGTGAAGGGCTTGGTGGCGTGCTCAATGCCGCCCTCCGCTTCGATGAGCGCCTGGGCAAACTCACGCGGCTCGCGACCGAGATGACGCACGATGGCACCATAATCACGGACCAGCCATTCATCGTCAATCGTGTTGCCGCGCGCTGCACAATCGGCCAACACGTAAGCTGTGAAGCGCTTACCACTAGCGGGGCCGAACGCACCGTCGTGCATGTGTGTTCCGGTCGTCAGCAAGCGATGGGAAGAAAGGTAATAACCCGGCTCACCTTCTGACCAGATGACATCTTCACCGTAGAGTTCACGGTCGGGAAACTCATGCACCGTGGCCATGGTGGAAGCGATGACAGGCTTGTTGCCGCGCCCGATGCCAGACGGCGTCCGCACAATAATGTCAGTGCCATACGAGCGCTCCAGGCTCTCAATGCCCCGGTCTTCCCATATCTCTTTAGTGATGCCGATTATGTAGTCCGGAAAGTCCTTCCAGCGCTGGCTGAAGCCTTCAAATTTCGCGTCGCTTGTCATGAATCCCTATCCTGCGGTCCATCCTCCATCCACCACAAGCGAGGTACCGGTGACAAGAGAGGAAGCGTCGGACGCGAGAAAAAGAACGGCACCCATAATGTCCTCTATTTCTCCGACGCGACCCAGCTTGATCTTCTGCTCGATCCAGGCGACCCGCTCAGGGTCCTCAAACGTGCTCTCAGTCATCGGAGTACGGATAAACGTTGGGCAAAGCGTGTTGACGCGTATCTGGTGGGGCGCCAACTCGATGGCAGTGGCTTTGGTCAGGCCTTCAATCGCAAACTTTGAAGCGCAATAGATCGAGCGGTCAATGCCACCAACATGGCCCATCTGGCTTGATGTGTGGATGATCGAGCCCGGCCTGCCGGAAGTTATCAGGGCCTTTGCGACCTGTTGGGCCACGAAGAAGGCAGCCTTCACGTTAAGATTCTGGACGAGGTCAAAATCCTCAACGGACACAGCGTCATACGGCCCTGGGCGGTTGGTGCCCGCATTGTTGAAAAGGATATCAAAGGGGCCGTGGTCGGCGATAACCCGCTCAACAGCCTGCGTGTCGGTAACGTCGAGTGCGACGCCGATTGCACCCCACCCTTGCGCCCGCAGCGCGGCGGCAGATGCCTCGACCTCGTCAGCCGAGCGGGCGGCGATCACAACGTGTGCGCCGGCCTCGGCCAAAGCAACAGCACCGCCAAGCCCGATCCCTCGGGAGCCGCCCGTGACGAGTGCCTTTCGCCCATCGAGGCGAAACGATGGTGTGCGGGGCAAATTCATGTGTCGCTCCATTGCGATGGTCTGGGCGGATATTGGATGCCGCGAAATGGCGGAAAATCGGAATAGCGGAGTGCCCGGTCGGGCTCCACAGCATCAGGGTTTTGCTCCACTCTGATCAACAGGCCAAGTGGGTCGATGTAGGAATAAATGTCCTTTTGCTGAATTTCCCGCCACTGAAGGTTGAAGGCTGCGTTGACCGGAAAATAGCACTGCTCAGAACATGGAAGGTGGTCATAAATCCACCATGCAAGGTCACGCCAGTCACGGCCCGCATTATATTGGTCTGCGAACCATGGGATGACGATGGAGACTGTGGCGCCCAGCGACCCGTCTTCGCCGCGCCGATCCCAAATGTGCCCGGCATAATTTTCAGAATTGCGGGAGCATTTTTGTGGCGTGACCTGCGTTGCACCAAAATGGTTGAGCTCCGATGACCGAAAGCCAGACCTGATTTCAATCGGGCCAAACGTCTCGACCAGCGGCTCAAGTAGATTTTCGCACAGGCCCTTACCCGCTGCGATGGCCACTTGTGGATGGTCAGGCATGTTCTGCCGACCATAAAAATTCGCAATCTCCGAATAGAGGAAATTGCGCATGTAGAAGTGCTTGGACAGCCGCACACGGCCCAGATTTTCAAGTCCGGTATAGCTGCCCGCTTTGCGATGAACCGCCATTGAATCACTGCCCTTCTTTCGCCTGCAAGATACCAACGAACATTGGCTGCGGACAATGGCCAGTGACGGTGGTCACGGGAGGAGGCTTGACTTCTTGCATTTAGTACGCCATCTAACTAAATAGTTAGACATCAAACTTATGGAGATCGTCATGGATCGTCGGAAATTTATCAAATTGTTGGGCGGCGGCGTTGTGGTCGCGGCGGCGGCTGGTGCCGCGGGCGTTGGCTATGCCGTGACGCGGACAACGCAAACAGCCCTCAAACCGTGGGAGTTGGCGGGCAGTGCCTACAGCGAACCGCGCAAGCGGGCTCTTTCCTATGCCGTTTTGGCGCCCAACCCCCACAATATGCAGCCTTGGCAGGCCGACCTGTCACGGCCTAACCAAATCGTCCTGACGGTCGATACCGATAAATTGCTGCCTCATACGGACCCAATGAACCGGCAAATCACCATCGGTCAGGGCTGCTTTTTGGAACTGCTGGTAATGGCTGGCGCACAAGACGGATATCGCGTTGAGGTCGATCTGTTCCCGGAAGGTCAGAACCCCCAGCAGCTCGATGGCAGACCCATCGCCGTGGCGACATTCACCGAGGATTCAAGCGTGGGGGCCGACCCATTGTTTGAGAGCGTTCTCACTCGCAGATCGGCCAAAGACCCGTTTGATGTTGCGAGGCCAGTGACGCAACAGCAGCTGCTTTCCATTCAGTCCGCTGCGCGGGACATTCCAACCGATGGCACCAATGAGGAAAGCCTGATGCAAGACCTGCGCGCCATGGCGGAGGAAGGCATCCTAACCGAAATGATGACGCCTAGGACCCACAAGGAAAGCATCGACGTTATCCGCATTGGGCGTCGGGAAGTTGACGCAAACCCGGATGGCATCGACCTGACGGGGCCATTGTTTGAAGCACTTCTTCTGGCGGGGCAAATCAGCCGCCCGGAAATGGAGAAAATCGGCTCCCCTCAATTCGAGCAAGCCAAGGATGGAATTCTGGCGCCGCCACGCTCGGCACAGGGTTTTGTCTGGCTGACCAGCGCGACCAACGATCGGGTGTCGCAAATCCAGGCTGGGCGGGACTGGGTGCGTATGAACCTTGAAGCAACGCGCCAAGGCCTTGGCTTACACCCGTTGAGCCAGATATTGCAGGAATATCAGGAAATGAAACCGCTCTATGACCGCGCCCACGCCATGCTTGCGCCCGATGGTGGAACGCTGCAAATGTTGGGGCGGGTCGGTTACACGCTTGAACAGGCGCCACCCAGTCCACGCTGGCCGGTTGAGGCCAAAATTATCGCCAGCTGATTGGAGCTTGCTTGTCACACGACTTGTCACACCGGAAGAGAGACGGCGCACCGGCGGGACATCCGATGGAAGCTCCGATCGGGGCTCCAGAAGGGGCTCCGCACGAGCTGGGAGCTGGGCCAGACCAGAGTCTCGACCTCATGTTTGGGTTCTTCAATGAGGTCGGGATCATCAACCAGCTGTCCAGCACACTGTTTAACCGGCGCATGCCCCACGGGCTCCACGTGTCGCACTTTTCAGTTTTGAACCATCTGGTCCGGCTGGGCGATGGCGTGACGCCCAATAAGCTGGCGGGCGCGTTTCAGGTCACCAAGGCCACTATGACGCACACGCTGGCCGTGTTGTCCAAGGGCGGCTTTCTGCGGATGGAGCCCAACCCCGCGGATGCTCGCAGCAAATTGGTCTATTTGACCGACGAGGGGCGAGCCTTGCGCGATGAGGCCATCGAAACCCTGCGCGAGCCTGCGCAAAAACTCGCTGCCCTTATGGATATGGAAGCTGTGGCCAAAGCCCTGCCAACTCTACAAAACGCCCGTAAAACCTTGGACGACAATCGAGACATTTGAGACTTGTGCTATCAGCATGATTGACACTGATGGCAGCGGGTGTACCGCTGTAGAGCTTCATTCCACACAAGAGATTCTCGATGTCCGGACCTGTCATGTCCACCGCAGTCGTCAACAAGACACTTATTTTCAACGCCTTCTACGATTTGTGCAAGGCACCGCCGAGTGAGGCCAAAGCCCGCCTCGCCGCCTTATATTCTCAAGATTGCCACTGGCGCGGCTCTCACCCGCTCAACGAAATGCACGGGCCAGACGCCGTTTATGAAACCGTATGGGAGCCGCTGCGCCGCGCCATGCCTGATATGGAGCGCCGCGACCTGATTGTTGTGGGTGGTGAGTACGAAGGCAAGCAGATGGTTGCCGTCGTCGGGCATTTGCTCGGCACGTTCGAACAGCCATGGCTCACCATTCCAGCCACCGGCCACCCCGTCATGCTGCGCTACAGCGAAGTTCATGTGATCGAGGACGGCCAGATAACCCAGTCCACTTGCCTTTGGGATGTGATGGATTTCATGCGTCAGGCGGGCTTCTGGCCCATCGCCCCATCGACCGGCGTGGAAATCGTCTGGTCGGGGCCACTGACCAATGATGGTGTGCGACTTTACGACAGCGACCCTGCCCAGGGCGCGGCGAGCATCGCCCAGACCCTAGCCATGCACAAAACGCTGGCAGACTATGACGATGAGAAAATGATGGGGCGCGATGGCCTTTTGACAATGCCCCAGGCAGATCATTGGCACGACCGGATGATGTGGTATGGCCCTGGGGGCATTGGCACCAATCGGGGGCTTGCTGGCTTTGTCGATTACCACCAATTGCCCTTCAGGCTTGCCTTTCCGAACCGCAAGGGCGGCACGCAACTGAGCGGAGTGCCCGGCGCGGGCCATTACATCCGCATCGGCGATGGCCCCTATTCGGTCACCGGCGGCTGGCCTTCAGTTATCGCCACCCACACCGGCGACAGCTTTATGGGTGTTGGCTCGCGCGGTGGAGAAATCAGAATGCGCGTGATGGACTTCTACCTCCACCACGAGGGCAAGATCCGGGAGAATTGGGTGCCGATCGATACTATCGACATTCTGATGCAGATGGGTGTGGATGTGTTCGACCGCATGCAAACCATGTTCAAACGCGGGTTTTGATATGCTAGCGGCGGATGTGAAACTGGTCGATGCCCATCACCACATCTGGAACCCAGTCAGCGCTGATCCGGAGGTGGGCTATGTGTGGCTGCGCAAGATAGGGGCGCCCAAACCCTTTGGAGATCCAACGCCAATCCAGCGCGACTATCTGATGGCGGAATTCAAGGCCGAGCACCCACAGCTGGCAGCATCTGTTCATGTTCAAGTGGACGGTGCAATTGCGGACCCGGCGGCGGAAACCTGGTTCGTGCACGATCAGGCGCGGGCAGATGGCCATGATGTTGCAATTGTCGGCTTTGTGGATTTGAGCCACGATGATTGTGGCGACGTTATGGACCGGCACAGCGCCTGTTCAAGCTTTCGCGGTGTTCGCCATATTTTGAGCCGCCTTGATGATCAGCCTGATATGAGTTTTGCGCCGGAACATTTTTTGGAGAATCCGGCGTGGCGCCAGGGCTTCAAAAAACTCAAGCAGCGCGGACTCAGTTTCGATCTGCAGTGCTATCCGGAACAAATGCACGATGCGGCCCTTTTGTTCTCGCAGCAGGATGAGATTGCGGTGATTGTGGACCATGCAGGCTCGCCGCGAGACCAGAGCAGTGAAGGCCTGGCAAGGTGGCGAACCGGGCTGAGGGCTTTGGCCGCCCTGCCTCACATTTCAATTAAGCTGTCCGGTTTTGGCATGTTCGATTCGCAGCGCAAACTCACCACTGAGCTGTGTCAGACCATAGTCGACATATTTGGCGTCGAGCGGGTGATGTTTGGCTCCAACTTTCCAGTCG
>JBCBZX010000192.1:0-5888 GCA_039815105.1 Pseudomonadota bacterium | reverse complement strand
GCCCACTGGGCCGCAGCGCAGATGACCTTAAGCCCATGCTAGACATCATGATGCGGCCAACGGGGCTTGAGCGGCACCACCAAGTCGTGATGCCGCGCGCGCGGCACACGCAACTTGAGTCGGTGCCGATGAGCCGAGCCACCAGCTTTGCCATATCGCCGGAGCGCACGCTCCCAGCCACATCTGCGGGGGTGAGGGGAAAGGCTGCCAGCCCAACCATGGATGGGGCCGGCATCGCGTTAGGGGAGGTTGAAATTTCGGTCATGATCCTGCTTAGCGCCCCACCTCCGCCGATCCAACCGATAAGATACGACCTGTGCCGCCCGGAGTTTTGGAACGTCTTTGAGAGGGTCTCGGGGAGCTTTCGAAGTGGGTTTCGGGCGGTCTTTGGAAGGCTACCGGATAGCTTTCAGGCAGTTTGCAACGACTTTGCAGAGTCCCGTGTTGAGTGATCTGAGGCCTTGTGGGTTTCTGTCAAACCTTAGTGCGTGTGGCAGGGCCTTGTTGAGTCCAACGAACTCCAACCTTCAGAGAGTTTGATGAATTTTGACCTTTACGTGAACGTAAATAACATCAACTATCCAGCAGTCGCTCGAGCTCGGCTGTGGGACATTTGGATGTTTTGGACCGCAATCACTGGCGTGTTTCCAACTCGGGCAGCCAATGAGCAAAACGTATACGCAGAGCTGGGCAGAACCGGGCAGGACTGGAGAGATCGGTGACCACACACACGCCACAAGAGCCATTTCAGCAGCTTCTCAATGTTCTGGACCTGACACCTGATGGCGAAGACAGGTTCACAGCCGGCTCGATGAATCTTGGATGGCAGCGCATCTATGGCGGCCAGGTAATTGCACAGGCCCTCATGGCTGCCACACGCACCGTGGCACCAGACAGGCAAGTGCATTCGCTGCACGCCTACTTTCTGCGGCCGGGCAATCCGGAAGTACCAATTGCTCTGGAAGTGGACCGGTTACGGGACGGCGGAAGCTTTTCAGCCCGCCACGTGCGCGCCAGCCAGGATGGTCGGGCAATCCTGACAATGTCCGCGTCGTTTAAGGTCCATGAACAGGGACTGACCCATGCTGAACCCATGGTGGCAGCACCGACGCCCGAGGAATTGCCCTCCATCCCTGAGCTGATGGAGGGAGAGCTCTCCTTTCTGCCCGACACGATGAAGCAATATTGGCTCAAACGGCGGCCATTGGAGCTGCGCCCCATCAAACTAGACCATTACATAAGTCGCGAACCATTGGACGCCCAACAACATCTCTGGCTGCGTGCAGTGATGGAAGTTGTGGATGGTGACACGGTAGCGGAACCCGGCCTGGCGGCGGCCATCATCGCCTACCTGTCGGACATGACCGTTCTTGATACCTCACTATTTCCCCACGGTCGTTCGATGTTCGACCGCGATCTGCAAATCGCATCGATTGACCACGCCATGTGGTTTCACCGGGCGACAACTATGGATGATCTGCGCGACTGGCTGTTCTATCAGCAGATCAGCCCCGCTGCAGCCCGAGGATGCGGACTTGGGCAGGGCGGGATTTACCGCCGAAATGGGGAGCGTCTGGCATCCGTTGCACAAGAAGGACTCATCCGAGTGCGCTCTTCCTAGGCGTTTGTGCATTTATTATGCAAAATCGTGTATTTGCCTGTTTTTTAAGCTATCATATTATCGCCACATTAACCCATGTTTTCGCAGCAAGTCAGTTAAGTCATATAAAACAATTATTTAGCCCTAGAAATCGAGTCTGGCACGGCTCTTGAATAACACTCGTCAGTAGCAGGCCGCCCCAGAGGTTTATTGGGGGGTAGCTGCAAGTCGAAGGCCGCGCGCAATGCGTGGTTCAGTCAAACGAGTGGTGAAATGAAAATCGTTATTGCGATCATCAAACCCTTCAAGCTCGACGAGGTGCGCGAAGCGCTCACCGGTGTCGGCGTGCAGGGTCTGACCGTCACGGAAGTGAAGGGTTACGGCCGACAGAAGGGCCATACGGAGATTTATCGCGGCACAGAATATGCCGTCTCCTTCCTGCCCAAAATCAAACTTGAAGTCGTTGTGGACGATGCGGTTGCACCAGCAGCCGTGGACGCAATCGCAGCAGCAGCCAAAACCGGCCAGATCGGTGATGGCAAAATCTTCGTTCATGACGTCGAAGCCGCCGTGCGCATCCGCACCGGTGAAGCCGACGTCGCGGCTCTGTAGAGGGGCGAGTACAATGGGTATCGAAATGAAAAAATTGGGTTGGGTTGCCACCCTCGCCGCGTCGACCGTGATGGTCTCCAGCGCGGCTTTTGGCCAGGATGTAGCGGCTGAAGCCGTGCCCGTCACGCCAGAAGTGGCCTATATCTTCAACACGCTGCTGTTTCTGATCGGCGGCTTTCTTGTGATGTTCATGGCGGCGGGTTTCGCCATGCTCGAAGCTGGCTTGGTACGTTCCAAAAACGTCTCCATGCAGTGCTTGAAAAACATTGGGCTCTATTCCATCGCCGGCATCATGTATTGGGCGGTTGGTTACAGCCTCATGTACACGGACGTGAATGGCGGATACATGGGCTCCCTGGGCTTTTATGGTTGGGAAGCTGCCGGTGGCGACGCTCTGGACACTGGCTATTCCACGCCATCTGATTGGTTCTTCCAGATGGTGTTTGTGGCAACCGCAGCCTCCATCGTGTCCGGTACATTGGCTGAGCGCATCAAGCTTTGGCCGTTCCTGATCTTTGTCGTGTTCCTCACGGGCTTCATCTACCCGATCGCCGGTTCCTGGCAGTGGGGCGGCGGCTGGCTCTCTGAGATGGGCTTCTCCGACTTCGCCGGTTCCACACTGGTCCACTCGGTCGGCGGCTGGGCAGCACTCACAGGTGCTATCATCCTGGGCGCTCGCAAGGGCAAGTATGAAGGCGGCAAAACCGTTGCTATGCCAGGCTCCAACATCCCGCTGGCAACATTGGGTACGTTCATCCTGTGGCTCGGTTGGTTCGGCTTTAACGGCGCATCCCAGCTCGCAATGGGCTCGATCGGCGATGTCTCCGACATCTCCCGTATCTTCGCTAACACCAACCTCGCAGCATGTGGTGGCGTGGTCGCAGCGATTGTCCTGACCCAGGTCATGTACGGCAAGGTCGACGTGACCATGGCACTCAACGGTGCACTCGCCGGTCTGGTGTCCATCACGGCTGAACCGCTGATGCCATCGCCATTCCTGTCGATCGTGATCGGTGCAGTTGGTGGCGTGATCGTAGTCTTCACAGTTCCGCTTCTGGACAAGCTGAAAATCGACGATGTTGTGGGTGCCATCCCAGTTCACCTGTTCGCAGGCATCTGGGGCACGCTGATCGTGCCATTGTCCAACGGCGACACAAGCTACGTCACACAGATCATCGGTATCGTTTCCTACGGTGTGTTCACAGTGGTGGTGTCTGGTGTCCTTTGGTTCCTCCTCAAAGCGACGCTCGGCATCCGGGCATCGGAAGAGGAAGAGTTCATGGGCATGGACAAAGCGGAAGTGGGTGTCGAAGCCTATCCAGAGTTCCGCTAACCAAATCCTCTCTGGAAAACTCAACAATCTGAGTTGGTGATATACTCCTCCCCAATCATCAACTCGCGAGAAAGGCCCCGCTGCGCGCGGGGCCTTTTGCATTTTGGCCGGGTCCTGGGGCGATCCATCGGCAGCTGGTTAACAAGCGTTTAACCAACACTGACTAGGGTTTGAGGCGAGCAGGAGACCATGTCAGGGCTCCGATTCTCGGTCCAGCCAGCCTCCAGGTAGCCCATATGCGTTCGTCCCGTCTCACAGCTTCCAACACCGCCCGCACCCGCACCCCGGATGCCGCCACGAATGCTGGAGGTCTAAGGGCAACTTTGCGAAGCCTCTTCGGTCTGGCCCTCTTTGCCGGCCTCGCAACCATTGCTGCCAGCCTCGCCACATGGTCGGTGAACGATCCTTCCATCACCCACGCCACAGATGGTGAGGCCCAGAATCTCCTGGGTTATTTCGGCGCATCACTGTCCGACCTGTTGATGCAATTTTTTGGCCTTGCGGTGATCGCCGCCTTGATCCCCGCCGGCCTTTTGGCGTGGAGACTGACCTTTGCATCGCCTTTGCCGCACATGCGTCCGCGCTTTCTGGCCTGGATGGGTGGCATTCTTGCGGCCAGCGCAGCGCTGGGCGCGTTGCCACGCTTTGCGTCATGGCCTCTGCCAAACGGACTAGGCGGCATTTTGGGCGATGGTGTGCTTCAGCTCCCAGCATGGCTGATGGGGGGGTTTCCCACCGGTGTGTGGGCGTTGGTGTTCTTCCTTATGTTCGGTGCACTGGCCGTAGCAGCTCTCATGTATGCAGCCATTATCATCCGCCGTCCGGATGCTTCACACGCCCCCAATGATGAATTTGCGCCAAACCTGACGGAGGTGGGCGAGGTGGAAGATGAGTATCACCGTCGGCCTGGCCTTCTGCTGGGGTTGGCGGGGCACATCATTTTGACGTCGCGCTATCATCTGCACCGCGCATGGCTGAGGTTCAACACCTGGCGCAGCGCAAGGGCACAGGCACTTGCCGAACGCCGCGCCCGGCTGGAGGCGGAGGAAGCGGGGCTGGCACCGCAATTTCCAGCCGCACATGCGAACGATCTGCCCGCCTACGGGCAAATGGACACAAATATCGCCTTTGAGATGGGGACACCGACAACCGGCCAGTTTGCCCCCGCACAGGATGCAGCCTGGAATGATGCGGCCAGGGCCGATACACCCCGAACCGAGCCCGGCATGTCAGAACCCGCCGCCAACACACATGGTGTCCAATCACCCCACATTCCCCATGCACCACAGGAACCAAAGCAACCACAAACGTCCGTTGCTCCAGGCCGGGTCGCCGAGGCACCAGCCCCAATCGCCCAATCCAAGCGCATCGTCCGCGAAGCCCAGCCCAGCCTGAACATTGATGGACATTTTGAGCTGCCACCTGTCACGCTGCTGGCGGAACCAAAGCAGATTGTTCACGACGACACCCTGTCCACCGAAGCGCTGGAGGCCAATGCCCGTATGCTGGAAAATGTGCTCGCGGACTTCGGCGTAAAAGGCGAGATCATCAATGTACGGCCTGGGCCGGTGGTCACATTGTACGAACTGGAACCCGCACCGGGCATCAAGTCCTCTCGCGTCATCGGCCTTTCGGACGATATTGCACGCTCCATGAGTGCCATTTCCGCCCGTGTGGCTGTGGTTCCCGGCCGCAACGCGATCGGCATTGAGCTACCAAATGTCCGGCGCGAAACCGTTTATCTGCGGGAACTAATGGCCAGCCAGGACTTTGAGAAAACAAAGGCCAGCCTGCCCCTGGGCCTGGGCAAAACCATTGGTGGTGAACCCGTGGTGACAGACCTCGCAAAAACGCCGCACCTGCTTGTGGCGGGTACGACTGGGTCCGGTAAATCAGTCTCCATCAATACGATGATCCTGTCACTTCTCTACCGGCTATCGCCGGACCAGTGCCGCATGATCATGATCGATCCCAAAATGCTCGAACTGAGCGTCTATGACGGCATTCCCCACTTGCTGACACCTGTTGTGACCGACCCCAAAAAGGCTGTTGTCGCGCTCAAATGGACCGTCCGGGAGATGGAAGAGCGCTACAAAAACATGTCCAAGCTGGGGGTGCGGAACATCACCGGCTACAATAATCGCGTGGCTGAGGCGGAGCGCAAAGGCGAGCCTTTGAGCCGCACGATACAGACCGGCTACGACCGGGAGACAGGCGAAGCGGTGTATGAAACCGAAGACCTGAACATGAAGCACATGCCGTTCATCGTTGTCATCATCGACGAGATGGCGGACCTGATGATGGTGGCGGGCAAAGATATTGAAGGCGCCGTGCAACGTCTGG
>JBCBZX010000189.1:0-5914 GCA_039815105.1 Pseudomonadota bacterium | reverse complement strand
TTGTTGAACTGGTAGGTTCTGCCGCACACCCGCACGTCAGGCGGTGTCTTGGTAATTTCAAAATGGTCGTAGCCAACTTTGATGTTCTGCCAGAACTCGAAGTGCTCGGAGTTGCGGTGTTTCGCCATATTCTCCGGTGTCATCCGGAAGGGAAAAGCTTGAATTTGGAAGCGTTCCTGGCCACCGCGCAGCGCCTCGCGGGCCAATGCATAAATGTCTTCTATCTGCTGGTCTGTCATGGAATAGCAGCCCGCCGACGAACAATCCCCATGGATCATCAAATGCGTGCCGGTTCTGCCATAGGACCGGTCGAAGGAGTTGGGAAAGCCCATATTGAAGGACAGATGGTAAGATGAGCGCGGGTTCAACTGATGTGGAGCAACGGTGTAGAAACCCTCCGGCGCCTGTCGGTCACCTTCCTTGAACTTTGGCCCAAGCTTGCCCGACCATTTGCAAATCTCATAGTCGGCCAGAAGCGTGTAGCGGCCATTGGGTTTGCGCTTCCACACTTCCAACAGATCCTCTTCCTTGAAGATACGGATCATGATGGGGGACCGCACGCTTAAGCCCTTGGTCTTGATGGCGCGGTGCAGTTCCTTGGAAATTGGAACTTCACCCCGGTTCTCGCCAACGCCGCGCAGAGCGTCCTCTGTTGTACAGGCCGCCAGCGCCGGGGTTAGCACCAAGGCTGTTGCGAGCAGCGCCGCCCGGCCATTCAGCTTTTGCATCGTGACCGGCAGAAATGGCAGCGCAAATTTAGGCATGAGTATGGGCAAGGAGGACCGTCGAAAAATATCGTTTGCAGGTTTCAGCAGCGTGCCAGAAAAGATTGACGAAGGATTTAAGGCTCTCACTGATGTGCCATCTGATTTGCGGTTACGGAAATCAAAATCACGTCAGAATTACGGCCACCGAACGGCGGTGACCGTTCACGCATGAATTGACCAGCGCGTGACCGGATCAGGATTGACTGTCAAAAAATGACTTAAAGCCGTCCCATGGCGAGAAACTTGTCCTGGCGATGGCGGCGCATTTCTTCAGGGCTCAAAGTGGAGAGTTCGTCCAGTGCCTTGCGGATGGCCGCTTTGGCTTCTGCAAACACTGCTGGCCTGTCACGATGTGCACCGCCAAGTGGTTCGGGTACAATGTCATCAATGACGCCCAACTCCATCAGGTCTTGCGCAGTGATTTTCATCGCCGTCGCTGCGTCCTGAGCCCGCGTTGCGTCGCGCCACAGAATAGAGGCCGCCCCTTCGGGCGAAATCACAGAATAGATGGCATGCTGCATCATCAAAACGCGGTCGGCGGTGGCGATGGCAATCGCGCCCCCTGATCCGCCTTCGCCGATGACCAGCGACACAATTGGGACGCCAAGGTTAAGACATTTTTGGGTGGACCGAGCAATCGCTTCGGCTTGGCCACGTTCTTCGGCGCCCACACCGGGATAGGCACCGGGTGTGTCCACAAAGGTAAGGACCGGCATCTTGTACTGGTCTGCCATTTCCATCAGCCGTACGGCCTTGCGGTAGCCCTCCGGTCTGGCCATGCCGAAATTATGGTGCAGTCGGCTGGTGGTGTCGTGACCTTTCTCATGGCCAAGCACAACCACCGGGCGGCCTTCAAAGCGCCCCATGCCACTGAGCACGGCATAGTCCTCAGCAAAGTTCCTATCCCCTGCAAGGGGCACATAATCGGTGATCAGCGCATCGACATAGGCTTGGGCATGGGGGCGGTCAGGATGCCGTGCCACCTGAGCTTTGTGCCAAGGCGTGAGTTTTTCATACAGGTCAGCCAGCGCCTTCTGGCTTTTGACTTCGAGCTGCGCAACTTCTGCACCCACATCCACGCTTTCATCGGCTTCCGCCATCCGGCGCAACTCGACCAGCTTGCCATCAAGGTCTGCAACGGGCTTCTCGAATTCTAGGTAGCTGATACGCGGGGTCATCAAAGGTCCATCTTCTGTATGGGCTAAGTTTGGAGCACGTTTGGGCGGTTCTGGCGATTGCCCTTATCTGAGTCAACCAGACGCTTGGCCTGAGTCGCCCCCACCATGTTGTTCTGCCATGGGGTGGGCGTCCTGCACGAGCTGTATCAGCCGTTCTTCCAACACATGGGTATAGATTTGTGTGGTTGCGATATCTGCATGGCCAAGCAGTTGCTGAACGGCCCGCAGATCCGCGCCATTTTGCAGCAGATGGCTCGCAAAGGCATGGCGCAACACGTGGGGAGATATGGCTGAAACGGCCAGACCAGCACTCGCGGCCAACGCCTTGAGATCTCGCGCAAAGGCCTGACGTGTGAGATGCCCGCTGGCCGATGCAGCGGGAAATAGAAACGGGCTGGCAGTGCCGGGGACTGCTTCACCGTTGCTGAGTTTGAGGTGTTCGAGCCAAATACTGGAGGCGTCCAACGCCGCCTTGGACAGCGGCACCAGCCGCTCCTTATTGCCCTTGCCCGTTACGATCGTGTGGTCGAGCCCACCCCGCACGGCGCTCACAGGCAGTGCCACCAATTCGCTGACGCGTAGGCCGGTGCAATAGAGAAGTTCGAGAAGGGCCACCATCCTCAACGCCGGTCCACGCTTTGAATATGTGTCGGCATGGCTGGCTTGCCTTTGCGCCTCGTCCAGCAATCGGCCCACATCCGCCACCGACAGAGTCTTTGGCAAAGGCCGGCCGAGCCGAGGAGAATCCAGCATTGTTGTAGGATCGTCTCCGCGCATCTTCTCTGCATAGAGAAATCGATAAAATTGCCTCAGGGCCGACAATCGCCGGGCTTGTGAACTGGCCGCAAACCCGCGCCTGCTTAAGGATTGCAGATAGGCGCGCAAATCAGCTTCGTCGGCATTGATCAAGCCGGGACGTCCGTCGGACAGAAATCCCGACAAATCGGTGAGATCTCGACCGTAGCTATCCAACGTGTTGCCAGCCACGCCCCGTTCGACGGCCAGCATCTCCAAAAATGTTTCTATGTGCAGGCCGTCAGCCATAGCCTATCAATACTTCCGACATTCACTGGGGGTTCAGACGGCGCGAATCCACACGTTGGGTCATTTCACGTTGTTCCGGCTCCACGAATACCGTCAGCGCAAACGCTGCGCCGTAAACAATAGCTGCCAGCACTGCGATGACGGTCAGAAAACGAATGAGGCTGGGCATAGTGTGGTCACGCTGGAGCGATTGCGGGCCTGCCACTTGTAGCCGTCCCTTGGCGTAGGGGAAAGCGGTTAGTTTTGGGCCCGTTATTGAGATGCCCAATTGGTGCGCTTTGTGTTGACAAGGCTCCCCCGTGCGGGTCCATACCCTCAGCAAGGAGATATTGTGACGACACCCCCAACAGACAATCTGCCTTCAACCACCCAGGCACACGGAGCGGACCAGGCGCAGTCCAGTGCAGCCATGGCGTCGCAGGTGCGCGAACAGTTGCTGGGCAGGTCTGTTGTTTTGGTCGGGCTTATGGGTTCGGGCAAATCATCCGTCGGTCGCCGGTTGGCCGCGAGGCTTGGCATGGAGTTTCGCGATGCTGACACCGAGATCGAAGAGGCGGCGGGCATGTCCATTGCCGATATTTTCCAGCTCCATGGCGAAGGAGAGTTTCGTGCCGGCGAAACTCGAGTCATCGCGCGGCTGATGGGTGAACAGCCCATGGTGCTCGCCACCGGTGGTGGCGCATGGATGGCTCAGGACACGCGAGATGCCGTGGCGAAGGCGGCGATCTCGGTCTGGCTCGATGCAGAGCTGGATATATTGATGGAACGTGTTGGCCGCCGGTCCCATAGGCCGCTGCTGCAAAATGCTGACCCGCGGGGCACCATGGAGCGATTGTTGGCGGATCGGAACCCGGTTTACGCCTTGGCAGACACCCGCATTCTGTCCCGTGATGTTCCCCATGACCATGTGGTGGACGAGATAGTTCAGACGCTTCACGACCATTTAAATGGCGCTGATAACGGCCGTGGCGACGGAGTGGTGGGATGAGCCAGCATCAAATTGTAAATGTCGATCTGGGAGATCGCAGCTACGATATCGTCATCGGAGAAGGTCTGATTGACCATCTCGAACAGCATTTATCGCATGTCCTGCCAGGTGCGCGCTGCCTGATCGTCACCGATGAAAATGTGGCCGCTAACCATCTCGAACGCGCGGTGACGTCTTTCAAATCCGGCGCGCGGCCTGCGGTGCTGACGCTCCCCGCTGGTGAAAAGACCAAGAGTTTTGAGCACTTGCAGACCGTGGTGTCGGCGATTTTAGATGCCCGGCTGGAGCGCGGTGATGCTGTGGTGGCGCTGGGTGGCGGCGTGATCGGGGATCTGACGGGCTTTGCAGCCGGTATTGCGAGGCGGGGCATGGCGCTGGTTCAGGTGCCCACCAGCCTGCTCGCCCAGGTCGATTCCTCCGTGGGTGGTAAGACCGGTATCAATGCGCCCCAGGGCAAGAATCTTGTCGGCGTCTTTCATCAACCAGCCATTGTGCTGGCGGATATCTCGACATTGAGAACTTTGTCCCGCCGCGAATTTGCGGCCGGATATGCCGAAGTGGTCAAATATGGGTTGATCGACGACCCAGAATTTTTCAGCTGGCTGGAGGTCAATCGCGACGCCTTGTTTGAAGGCGCGAGATCAGATGCACTTCGAGCCGAGGCCATTGCGATCAGTTGCCGGTCAAAGGCGCGGGTTGTGGCTGCCGATGAACGTGAGTCCGGACAGCGGGCTTTGCTCAATCTGGGTCACACATTTGGCCACGCGCTGGAAGGCTATTGCAAATATGACAATGCCCGTCTGGTCCATGGTGAGGCGGTGTCGATCGGCATGGTGATGGCCCATGAGTTCTCAGCCAGAATGAACCTTGCCAGTCCCGATGACGCCCGGACCATTGAGCGCCATCTGCAAGCCGCCGGCCTGCCCACAAAATTGGCCGATATCCCCGGACCTCCGCCGGATGCAGATACGCTGATGGGCTTTATCGCTCAGGATAAAAAGGTCTCCAAGGGCGCGTTGACCTTCATTTTGACCCGCGGCATTGGCCAGGCCTTCGTCGCCAATAATGTGCCCGCAAGCGAGGTTCAAACTTTCCTCGGCCAAGCATGCGGCCAGTCTTGATCCTGCGGGTTTGATTTTCCCAGTTTGAGCGGGGGTCGTTCGCCCCTAGATATGGGTGCAGTACACAGTGAAAGGGACAGAGTTTGAATGGGACTGGGTGTCCGTTCGGACTCTTTCGGCCCACGCATCGTTTTGGAGTGATTATGACCCTTGCCATCTGGCTGATGATCGCAGCCATTCTCGTCCTGATCTGCACATCCGGTTTTTTCTCCGGGTCCGAGACCGCTCTTACGGCTGCCTCCCGTGGAAAAATGCATGCTTTGGCCAAATCTGGCGACGGTCGCGCGGCCATTGTGCAAAACCTCATTGAGCGCAAGGATCGGCTGATCGCCACACTTTTGCTGGCCAACAATCTGGTGAACATTCTCGCATCCGCCTTGGCGACAAGCTTGTTCTTAACGCTGTTTGGCGATGCCGGCGTTTTTTACGCCACGGTCGTGATGACGATCATCGTTGTGATTTTTGCCGAAGTGCTGCCCAAGAGTTGGGCCCTTGCGGACCCGGATGGCTTTGCCCGCCGCGTGTCCCCCCTGGTGTCCCCCTTGGTCGTGGTGCTTAGACCGTTTGTAGGCACCATCAATTTCATCTGCCGCCGCCTGCTTCGCTTATTGGGCTTCGATCCCGACCAGACCGACGCCATGATGGCCGGCCGCGACGAACTTCGTGGCGCTGTGGAAGTGATGCATATGGATGGCGCTGTGGTGAAAGATGAGCGCGACCGGCTCGGCGGCCTGCTCGATCTGCGCGAGTTGGAGGTCTCCGACGTCATGGTTCATCGGACCTCCATGATGAGTCTCGATGCCGACCTGCCCAATG
>JBCBZX010000117.1:0-8803 GCA_039815105.1 Pseudomonadota bacterium | reverse complement strand
GTTTCCCTCGACAACTAGTCGAACCTATCAGCCCCGCCGGTTTAATCGGCGGGGCTTTTCTATTCCAGAAGCAAGCTGGGCAGGGCTGACATGGACCTCTTTCTCGACGCGTTTCCCGCGCTAGGCTCTGCATTCTCGCAGATCCTTCAGCCGGCTGTTCTTGGCTACCTCGTCGGCGGCGTGGTCATGGGGTTGTGCATCGGTGTCTTTCCGGGCCTTGGCGGTATTGCCGGACTCTCGCTGCTTCTTCCCTTCATGTTCGGTATGGACCCGATCCTCGGTCTGGCGCTGATGATTGGCATGGTCGCTGTTGTGCCGACCTCCGACACGTTCGCCTCCGTCCTCATGGGCATTCCAGGATCTTCAGCCTCTCAGGCCACCGTGCTGGATGGCTTTCCCATGGCGCGCAAGGGGAAGGCCGCCCGCGCGCTTTCGGCTGCGTTTGCATCGTCACTCTTTGGCGGTCTGATCGGTGCAGCATTTCTGACAATTTTCATTTTGGTCGCCCGCCCCGTGGTGCTTCTGTTCAAATCGCCAGAGCTTCTCATGGTATCGGTCTTCGGCCTGTCCATGGTGGGCATTCTGGCCGGACGGGTTGCGCTAAAGGGCGTCGTCGCAGCGGGTCTCGGCTTGCTGGTGGGCACGATTGGTGAAGGACCCTTCAACGGCGAGTTGCGCATGTCGAGCTACGACTTCCCATACCTCACCGATGGTCTAAAGCTTGTCATCGTTGGTCTGGGCATCTTTGCCATTCCAGAAATCGTCGCGCTTTTGCGGCAAGATAAGGCTATTGCTGAACGGGCGGCGCTCGGTCGGGGCTGGCTCGATGGCGTGAAGGACTGGTGGGCCAACAAATGGCTTTCGATGCGGTGCTCCATCATCGGCGTGGTCGTGGGTGTGATCCCAGGGCTTGGCGGATCTGTCGTCGACTGGATCGCCTATGGCCACACGGTGCAGACCGCCAAGCAAAAGGATCAGTTCGGCAAGGGCGACGTTCGCGGCATCATCGGGCCAGAGAGTTCCAACAATGCGAAGGAGGGTGGCGGCCTCGTCCCAACGCTTCTCTTTGGCATTCCTGGCTCAGGGTCCATGGCCATCTTCATTGGTGCCCTCGCCCTATTGGGCACCGGCATTGATGTTGGACCAAGCCTACTCGAGAACAATCTCGACTTCACCTATTCCATCGTCTGGCTGCTCGCCTTGGCCAACGTTGTGGGCACTGTGCTATGCATTGGCTTTTCGGGCACTATCGCCCGGCTGACCAACATCCGCTTTGCGCTGCTGGCGCCGTTCATCTTCATGATTATCGCGTTTGCCGCCTTCCAGTCTGGCCAGAACTTGATGGACCTCGTGGCGCTCTTCACCATTGGTTTATTGGGTATTCTGATGCGGCGGTTCGACTGGTCTCGCCCCGCCTTCCTGATCGGCTTTGTCCTCTCCAATCCGGTTGAGAACTATTCGAACAATGCCAACCAGATCGCAGGCATTCGTTTCCGGCAGGGCTTCGAACAGGGCATGGAGTACATCCTGTCGCCGATCACGATCGTGCTGATCATCATCACGCTTGTTTCCGTTGTGGTTGGGCTGAGGCAAGCCAAGAACATTATGGCGGAAGGCGATGTGCCATCAGGCGGCAAGCGTGCACCCCTGGTGTTCCTGATTGCGGTCATCGGCTTTATCGGATTCGCGCTCTACAACACCGCTTCCATTCCTGACTATGCGGCCGTTGACCGGGTGTTCCCTGTGTTCGTTGCCAGCGTCTCCATGATCGCTGCCCTTATACTCTTGGTACAGATGATGCTGGTGCGGGAGACCCACGTACTGTTTGCCGACCGCGAGAACTCCGAGGAGTCCAAGCTTAACGTGTTTGGCCTGTGGCCCACGCTTGCTTGGTTTGCATTCCTGCTTCTCCTCACATCGATCACCGGCTTCATCATTGCACTTGGCGTGTTTCTCCTGAGCTTTTTGCGGTTCCGGGCCAGTTTGAGTTGGGTCAACACTATGTTGTACGCAGCCGCCGGGCTCATTTTCATGCTCGGTATGGCGTGGCTTCTTGGCCGCGACTTCCCCCCCGGCCTTCTGCAAACCTATACCGACCTACCCTGGCCATTCCGCTAGGCGAGGCCTCTCAAGAAAGACGAAAGCCATGGTTCAACGCGACGCACCTTGCATTCTCATGCGCGGCGGCACGTCCAAAGGCCCATACTTCAACGCAGCGGACCTGCCGTCGGAGCGTGAAGAGCTTGCCGAGTTCCTCGTCCGCGCAATCGGGGCTGGCCATTCTCTCAACATTGACGGCATTGGCGGGGGCAACGCCGTGACGACCAAAGTCGCCATGCTGTCGCCCTCTGAAGATGCATGGGCGGACATCGATTATTTCTTTGCCCAAGTGGCGGTTGAGAAACGCTCGGTGGACTTCTCTCCCACCTGCGGCAACATTCTGGCCGGCGTTGGCCCTGCCGCCCTGGAAATGGGTCTGTTGCCAGTTGCCGGTGACACCACCCGTGTGAAAATTCTAAGCGTCAATACGGGAGCCCGCGTTGAAGCGGTCGTGCAGACGCCCAACGGCCACGTCAGCTATGAAGGCAACGCGACGATCAATGGCGTGCCGGGCACCTCTGCGCCGGTGGTCCTGAACTTCATGGATGTTATCGGTTCTAAAACAGGCTCGCTCCTGCCCACCGGGAATGCCTTGGACGTCATAGACGGACTGGATGTCACTTGCATCGATGTGGCCATGCCCATGGTTATGGGGCGCGCCGCAGATTTTGGCATCACCGGCTATGAAAGCCGCGAGGAGCTCGATGCAAACGAGGCGCTGTTCAAGCGGATTGAGGCGGTCCGCTTGCAGGCCGGAGAGAGGATGGGTCTTGGTGACGTTTCGGAATCTGTTGTGCCTAAGTTCGGCCTACTTGCTGCACCGCGCGAAGGCGGCTCTATCGCAGCCCGCTACTTCATGCCCTGGAGCACACACCCGGCCTATGCTGTCACCGGCTCCATTTGCACCGGTGCGTGCCTTGTAGTTCCCGGCACGGTTGCTGATGGCTTGGCTGCGCTGACGCATGAGCGACCTTTACCGATCAAGATTGAACACCCGTCGGGCAGCATTGATGTTATGTTCGACTTCGAGCTTCAGGGGACGGAATTAGCAATCAACTCAGCCGGCCTGCTTCGGACCGCGCGAAAATTGTTCTCGGGCCAACTGCACATATGAGTGACCGAGCCTTGGCTACCGTAGGCTCTTTGCACTTATGCGAGGCAGTTTGAGGCTGCGCGTCCAATCTTCTCGCCTTACGGGCAGTGTCCAGAAGCGCTGACTGCCACCACACGAACTGGCTGCGCTCCGATAGTCTGCCAGCTCTTCCAGAAGCGTTGACGGCGTTTGGGCAGTTGCAGAACATGGTAGTTGGAGTTTGGGAAAGTCGGTATGTGTGCGTTCTGCATCCTCATCGGAAGGCAACAGCAAAGAAGCCGAGCCGCTGCCCAAAGGAGCGCATTCCGACCGACCGGTTGAGAAGGAGAGCCTCGTCAAAGTGCGGCTCACCCCTGATCAAAAGTCCGGCCCTGCATTTCGATTTGCATGAAGTAGCCGAGGATCGACCATCCCCAGAAAGGATCTAGGCCAACGCCTTTTCCAGTCTCAGCATCGTAATATTCCCGGGTCGTGTCATTGTTCATCAGCATTGCGAGCGTTTTGGCAGCAAGTTCCGCTGCGGCGTCGTTAAAGCCGTAACGCAGAAGCCCGCGGAAGATGTAGTAATTGGTCGGAATCCAGACGTTTCCCTTCCAATTGCAACAGGCTTCATAGTCGTATGGGGACTGCCGGTAGCTTGGTTCGAGCGCAGACATGGAAGCAACGGGGTACTTCAGCCAGAACTCCTTCGGATTTAGAAGATGCTCATCAACCAACCGTTTCGCTTGGTTTAGGCTGGCCGCACCGACCCATAAGACAGCGAAACTGGAAGCACATTTCGTCTTGATGAAACCGCCCGTACGCACATTTCTGTCATAGAAGAATCCATCGGTCTCACACCAGAAGCGTGTGGATATTTTATACCGAAGCACGTCGGCACGTTCCGCGTGCTTGTTGGCAGCGCGCGCATTGTCCGTCATGTGGTAAAGGCGAGCCATCGCTTCGAATTCGCGCACGAGATAGCAGGCCAAATCGACACCCTGACAAACATATGAGTTGAGCGCTCCCGCCCTTTCATCTTGATTGTCCATTCCTGAATGGTCTGCGCTGTTCCAGACCGGCAAGCCGTCGCCTTTGCTGTGGTAATGCTCGGAGAACCAATGCGTGAGATAGCGGTCAAGCCTGGGCAAGACGTCTGCTTGTAGCCATTCGGTGTCGCCTGCCGCATTTGTGTAAAGCGCCGCTGTCTGCGCTAGAAATGGCTTGAAGTGCTGGCCGGGCTTCTGCCAGGGCGCGGCAAGCACGCGTGGGATAAACCCACTACTCTGCTGGTGGTCCAGGAAGGTCAAAACACCGTTCTTGGCGAACTCAACATGGCCAAGATGCGCCAGCGCCAAGCATTCAAAATAGAGATCCCAATCGTAGAGGGCACCATAGGAATAGCCCGTTACACACAACCTGCCGTTCACGATGTGTGTCCCGGATTTCAGTATGCGCTGCAGATCCTCCGCGAGTCGCATTTTTACAGGATCAGCCAACTCTAACCCAGCCAGAAGGGACTGCAATTTTTCAGCCAAGTTGCACCTCAATGATGTTTTTCGTAACGTTTACGGAAGACCTTAGCTAGGTGCAATGCCTAAGTTTACAGCTGAGGCAGCAAGTGCAATATCTCGCCAGCGTCCAACATGACCAAGGCCACAGCAATTGAGCATCAGAGCCCTTGCAGCTGAATTGAACATCTCAATCGGGACGGTTTCGCGTGCGCTCAACGATCGTCCTGACGTTAACGAAGAGACGCGCAAGAAGGTCCTGGAAACCGCCGAAAGGCTGGGCTACGCGCCGAGGCTCTCCGGAACCAGCCTGAGAAACGGGCGGACCAAGACAATCGGCTTCATGATCGAGACAACAGGTTTTACGTCGATACATGGAGAAAGCTTCTTCATGACCATTTTTGATGGCCTTCAGAACCTGTTTGGCTCACATGATTTGGACCTCATTGTATTGCTATGCGGGTCGAACCAAGACCCATACGAATACCTCAAACGAATTGTTCAACAGCGTTTCGTTGATGGCGTGATTCTATCAGCGATTAAGCCCGATGATGAACGCGTCTCTTTTTTAACGGCCAGCGGCCTTCCATTTGTTACACTTGGTCGGACCGGAACGAACGATACCCATCCTTGGGCAGACCTCGACCTTGATAATTTGGCGGCACAATCGGTGGCGCGTTTCGTAAGCCAAGGCTACCGACGCATCGGGCTCATCAAAGACAATACGGGCCTGAATGTGGACAGCATTATCGAGAAGGGCTTTAGAGCATACCTGGCCGAAGCTGGACTAAGCCTTGACGAAAATCACGTCCTGACCGTCTCACCCGACGACGCTGGAGGATATCGGGCCGCAACGGAACTGCTGGCCCAAACCAACCCGCCGGATGCGGTGTTTCTGGTGGCGGAGGCCATGGCAATGGGTGTGTACCGGCGTCTGTCAGAAGTCGGAAAAACTGCGGGCCGTGACTTGGGGGTCATTGGCCAGCGCAACAACCCGCTTTGCCGGAGTATGCAGCCGTCATTGACGGCCTTTGATGTTGATCTAAACGCTTTGGGCGCCGCGCTCGGTCGCTTGCTCCTGTCGCATATCCCGCACTTTAGATCACATTTTCCGGTCGCCGAAAGCCAATTGCTGTGGCCTCTAACACTCTACGAGGGAGAGAGTGACGCAAAACAGACCCTGACCTGAGCTGCAAAGAATCATCAAAGGTGAGCGCCGGATTTTTCATCAAACACGTGGACGTCGCATTGTGCAGCGCGGAGCTTGATCTTTTGTCCTGGCCGCAGACTTGGCCGCCCATGCAACACAATCGTCAGAACGTCTGAGCCAATGCGGCAATCAGCGTACGTCGCGTTGCCAGTTGCCTCCAGCGCCGCAACAGTCGCCTCAAGCTCGAACTCACCATTGTCGCGTTCGGCCCCGTGCGTAAGACTTAGATGCTCGGGCCGTAGACCAATCTTGACTGCACGCCCGGCATCAAGTGGCTTGCTGAATGGAAAATTAGCACCGGTGCGGGTGGTTGCGGCCGTTCCCAGTTGGTCGACTTTGGCCGACAAGAAGTTCATCGCAGGCGATCCGATGAAGCCGCCAACAAATGTGTTAGCCGGGCGGTCATAGAGCTCCAGCGGGGCGCCAATCTGTTCAACAACACCATTGCGCATGACCACCACGATATCCGCCATGGTCATGGCCTCAATCTGATCATGCGTCACGTAAACCGATGTAGCTCCGAGCCGGTCATGGAGGTCTCTGATCTGGGAGCGCATGCGCACGCGCAGAGCAGCATCAAGGTTTGAGAGTGGCTCATCGAACAGAAAGACCGCAGGGTTTCGCACGATGGCGCGGGCCATCGCTACGCGCTGGCGCTGCCCCCCTGACAACTCCTTGGGATACCGTTGAAGCAAATCTTCCAGCCCGACTATGCGCGCCGCTTCCGCCAATTTCGCCTGGATCGTCGCACGGTCGACCCTTTTGATGCGCAGTGAATAGGTGATGTTCTTGGCGACCGTCATATGCGGATAGAGCGCATAGGACTGAAAAACCATCGCCACGTCCCGTTCGCGTGGCGGGGCATCATTTACCAGATTGCCATCAATGCGGATTGTTCCTGACGATGGCTTTCCAAGACCGGCAATCGTTCGCAGCAGAGTTGATTTCCCGCAGCCCGAAGGGCCGACAAGCGCGACGAACTTTCCTCTTGGGATATCAAGATTGATGTTGTGGAGTGCTTTGAAAGAACCAAAGCTCCTGTCGAGGCCAGCGATCGATATCTGTGTGTGCTGTGAGGTCATCACTTGAGTGCTCCCGCAGTAAGGCCGTTTACGATGTGCCGCTGAAGCAGAACAAATACCAACAGGATCGGAGCCACATAGATGGTGGCATAAGTCATGATGGATCCCCAATCATTGGTGTTCGGACCCATGAATACGTCCAGGCCAACGGTGGCAGTTTGCAAAGCTGTGTCGCTGATCAAAGAACGCGAATAGACGTATTCGCCAAAGCTCTGCATGAAGATCAGAGCTGAGACGACCAAAAGGCCATTCCGTGCCAACGGGACCATGATCATAAGAAATGCTCCGACCCGCGAGTTGCCGTCGACCAGTGCCGCATCTCGCAATTCGGCGGGGATTTGTAGAAACGTCGCGCGGCAGAGCACAATGAAAAGCGGTATCGTTTTGGCCGATTGAGCCAAAACGACCGACATTCGTGGGTGGTCAAGCAGGCCGACTTGATTGAACGCGACAAAGATCGGGGTGACCATCAATGACGCTGGTAGCACTTGCAGGATGATCACGAGGAAAGTGGCAATAGCTGTCCACCGGTTTTGGATATGGCTCAGAACATAGGCGGGTCCGGCACCCAGCAGGAGCGTAAGCAAGGAGACACCGGTGGCGATCACAAACGAATTCCAAAGGTATCGCCCCATCTGGCGTTCGCGGAAGATCTCCAGGAAGGCATTGTGTGGGTCGGCCGGCCAATAGGTCGGCGGAAACTGAAAAATTTCCGATCCCGACTTAAACGCGCTGATAGCCATCCAGTACACGGGGAAAAGGTAAATGCCAGTCAATGCGACGGCAGTGATCATCAGCAGATAGGGTCGGGCATGGATCATGCTGAATGCTCCCCTCGCAAAGATCGCACATAGATCAGGCCGACAAGTAACCTGCGATGATCATAATAACGGCAATCGCGCTGCCTTGGGCAAAGTTGAACGTTTCGAAAGACAGGGACCAAGACCAGTACTGGGCTACGTTTGACGCGTTTGCGGGTCCGCCGCGCGTGAGGGCATGCACCAGGTCAAATTGTTGCAATGTCAGGATAACACCGAGCGAAATGACGGCCCCCAGCGTGGCGCGCAGCATCGGCAAAGTGATCGTCAAAAACCGCAATATGGGCCCAGCCCCATCGAGCTCCGCCGCCTCGTAAATGTCCTGAGGGATGGCCGCGAGGCCAACCGACAGCAAGATCATATTAAATGGGATGCCCAGCCAGACATTGGCCATGATGATCGCTGCTAACGAAAGCCTGCTGTCTGACAACCAATAAACATTATCCGAGACCAAGCCGAGCGCGCCAAGAATATGGTTCAGAACGCCGTAGTCCCCGGCAAGAATCCACTGCCACAGAGCACCCACGACAAGGGCAGGCATGATCCAGCCGACCAGGAACAAACCCCTGAGGACTGATGCACCGGGAAACTGAAGCCGGAAAAACACGGCGAGCCCCAAGCCGATCACCACCTGAAAAGTGACCGAAAAGAACACGAACTTCAGGGTGTTAGCGAACACCAGTCCGGCCTCAGGCTTAGCCAGAACGGCCCTGTAAGCTTCCATGCCATTGAAAGGGCGCAGCACCCGCGCGAGCGTTGTGAAGTCCACCTCCTGAAACGACATCAGAATGGTGTAAACGATTGGCAAGGCCGCGAAGAGAAGAAGATAAAGCAGGGCAAGTGTGACCAAGAAGGTCTCAAAGGCGGCCCCGTCCCTCCAGGCGTTCAGAATCTGTTTCATGGCACTCATATCTGAGCACGGGCCAGCTAACAGCCAGCCCAAGCCCGATCACTACTTCAAGATTGCGTCTATTTGAGCTTGCGCGGCGGCAGCAGCCTCTTGTGCTGTC
>JBCBZX010000453.1:0-1728 GCA_039815105.1 Pseudomonadota bacterium | reverse complement strand
TGCCGAGGGAACCGAAAGAAGGACGCTAAATGCGGCAAACGATCTCAAGCAAGAGCCGATGGACAGACAAGCAAGGGGGCGAGCAAACGTGAAAAAAGACATGGGCGACTTTTACCCGACAAAGCTGAGCAGGAGATGAACGCTCATCTGAAAAGCCCAGTTAGCGGCCCGCTGCCATGCGCTCTTCAGCCAGCAATTTCTGCTCACCATCAGTGGCCAAATCGCGCTCCCAAGCCTCCAACAGAGGTTCAAGCTTGGCATTCCAAACTTGCGGCACCAGGCTCATCAACATCATGACTTTATACCCGTGGGGCATGGTTGGCGCTCCCTCAAGGCTGTGCAGGTCCCAAAAGGGTTTGGAGGCGTTAGCGTGATGGTGGCTGTGGCGGGGTAGGTTGAACAGCAAAGTGTTCGAGACCAGCCGGTCACAGTTCCAGGAGTGCCTCGGCTCGACGCGGCTCCCTTCTTCGCGAACCAGTCCATAGTGCTCTACGTAATTGACGATCTCCAGATACATTTTGCCCTGGACACCGAGCAACACGAAGACAAGCAACCCCGGCCAGCCGACCAATGCGAGATGCAGCGCGACAATTGCCAAAGACATAAACTGACCGCGAATAGCCTTATTGTACCGGCTGATGACCGGACGCTTCTTGCGGTTCAGGCGGTCGGCCTCAATGCGGAACGCGTTTACGAATTGGCCGATGGTAGAACGCACCGCAAACGCCAACACATATTCTCCCCGGCGAGCCGTGGCAGGGTCACGGCGGGTGGCAACGTAACGGTGGTGGCCGTAAACGTGCTCGATGGCGAACGTCGTGTCGAAGGTGAAGGCCAATAGCCAGCGACCGATGACGTAAAGCGTCTTGTTGGCGCGATGGATGAGCTCGTGGGCGACATTGACTGCGGCGGCTCCAAACAGGATGCCAACACCCGCGATCGCTGCAGCAATCTCGAACCAACTGGTCGCGGCGCGGTTGGCGGCAAAATCAACACTCACCAAAAACAGGGTTTGGTCCAACCAAACGGTGAAGCCGGTGTCGGGGCTCACCAAAGCAGCCGTGAGGATCGATAAAATCAAGGTCAGCGGCAGGCACAAGATGAGCCAGGCATTCATTAAGGCCGGATTGAGCGCATGGTCCGCATCTATATTGCCTAGCGCCTCATCTATCCACGTTGCAAAGGACAGCACAAGAAGCGGTATCGCCCACAGCCACACACCACCAGCCACCAGCAGAACAGCGCTGATGACAAGAATAAGGGGCAGCAACCCATATTTGAGTTGGTGTAGGACGGCCATGACACCACTGGCACCGCCACGCCCAGATTGGTCGGTAGACCCGTCAGTATCAATTGCCATTCTGACCCCTTCCAAAATAGAGACCGATTGGTATCACATTGATCAGATCAGGGCAATCATTGCACAGGCTGAGGCGCTGCACCGATGCTCCTGGTCACCCATGGCCTGGTTTCATGGCCGGGGCGCGGATTGCGCGGAACCATGAGCGACAAGCACAGGGAGATAAATGCCATTGCCGTGCCGGATAGAAACACGGCAGGGGGAGAATAAAGCCATAAAAGACCAAAGAAAACCGGAGTGGTGACGGCAGCGATATGACTGATCGTGAATGCCGTCGCGGCAGTTGGCGCCATATCCGCCGGGTCAGCGATTTTCTGGAAGTAGGTTTTCTGTCTCAGCTGTAAGGGGCTTCGAGAAAAGGTATCCCT
>JBCBZX010000078.1:0-11204 GCA_039815105.1 Pseudomonadota bacterium | reverse complement strand
GCCACCATGGTGACTCCCCTGACCTTTGCAGCGACGGCGCAAGGCGCTAAGTCCATGGCGTGAGATGGCATATTTGGAGTTGTGACCATGGCGGAAAGAACCGAAACCATCGGCTTCATTGGTGTTGGCCTGATGGGCGCTGGAATGGCCGCTAATTTCCTGTCAGCCGGATATCAAACGACGGTTCTAGGACATCGCAACCGTGCGCCTGTCGAGGACCTGATCTCCCGTGGTGCTGTTGAAGTGGACACACCATCACAGGTCGCATCCGCTGCGAGCGTCACATTTCTTTGCCTCCCCGGTTCTCCCCAGGTCAATGACGTGTTGCACGGTTCCGACGGCATGTTTGACGCCTTGCAACCGGGGTCTGTGGTGGTTGATTGTTCCACTGCTGATCCAAACGCAACTTTGCGCAATGCGGAAGTTCTGGCTTCCAAGGATGTGGATTATGTCGATGCCCCTCTGGGCCGAACCCCCAAGGAGGCGTGGGCGGGCACGCTTGATACGATGGTGGGTGCGGAAGACGCTGTCTTTGAACGTATCAAACCGCTGTTAGATGTGTGGGCGGGCAAAGTGGTTCATATTGGTGGCGTCGGGGACGGCCATAAGATGAAGCTCCTGAACAATTTTCTGTCGCTGGGTTACGGTGCGCTCTATGCTGAAGCGTTGGCTCTGGGCGCCAAAGTTGGGATTTCGCCTCAAACCTTCGACAGCGTTATTGGTGGCAGCCGTATGGATTGCGGCTTCTACCAGACATTTATGGGCCACACGATTGGCGGCGACCGTGAGAGTCACAAGTTCACTTTGACCAATGCTCTGAAGGACTTGCGATATCTTGAGGGCATGGCCGACGCGGCGGGCCTTGTGAACCCGGTGGGCAATGCAGCCAAGAACACCTATGCCGCTGCCGTGTCATCTGTCGCCAGCGGACCGGAGGATTACGTGCCTCATCTCCCGCAGCATATTGGCAAACTCAACGGTACCCAAGTGCCGGTGGGCACCAAGCGTGACGGGGTCTAGTCGATGGCCAAGAAAGGCTATTTCGCCATTGGCGCTGAAGGTATTTCCAAGCCTATGAACTTCGGAAATCTCGCGCGATCGGCCTACGGATTTGGCGCAAGTTTTGTCTTTACCGTCGCCCAGTCGAGCCGTATCGGACGGCCAGAATCAGATACAAGCTCCAGCAAAGACCACTTGCCCTGGTACAGTTTCGACAGCGCAGGCGACATGCGCTTGCCCGATGACTGCACGTTGGTGGGCGTCGAACTCACCCATGATGCGGTGGATCTGCCAAGCTTCAGGCACCCGACGCGGGCTGCCTATGTTTTGGGCCCGGAAGGCGGGTCCCTGTCGCCGGCAATGTTGGAGCGCTGCGCCCATGTCGTGAAAATTCCAACTTCGTTCTGCATCAATGTCGCCATGGCCGGTGCCATCGTCATGTATGACCGTGTGGCAACGGTTCATTCGTTTGCAGAGCGCCCGGTTATGCCTGGTGGTCCAACGGCGCCGATGCGCGAGCACCTGCATGGCGGGCCCATATTTGTGGGCGGCACGCGTTTTGAGTGGCAAAGCGAGCGAAAGCAGCGTGGAAAAAAATAGTGATGTGAACCACATCAACACAGCGAGTTCAGCCTGCCGGTGGCAGCTTCGAGCTAACTCAACGCCCGACGGCAGCTAATCGGCAATATCCAGATCAGGCAGACTTTCAAGGACGCCGCGCAATCGGTTGAACGCCAGCCTTATGCGTGACTTGACCGTTCCCAGTGGTAGGCCTGTTTCCTTTGAAATCTGGCTGTGAGACATGCCGGTGAAAAACGCCAGCCGGATCAGTTTAACCTGATCCTCCGGCAGTCCTTCAAGTGCTTCCCTTACCCGCGCTTCGCGGGTGACCGCGTCAATTCCCACATCGGCATGCTCAGGCTCGCTGGGCAACAACATGGGGTCATGGGGGTCCAATTGTGCTGTCTTCTGGCGCCTAATCGCATCGATGCGCCGGTTGCGAGCAATGCGAAAAATCCAGGTTGGTAACGAAGATTTGGACGGGTCAAACATGTGAGCCTTGTTCCAAAGCGTCACCATGATCTCCTGCGTCATCTCTTCGGCGCTGCCATTGTCCAAATTCAAACGAATGAGAAAAGCGTTCACGCGCGGCGCGAAATGATGAAACAACTCTGCAAACGCCTGCCTGTCGCGGTGGTTGGCCACGCGTGCAGCCAGCTCTGCAAAATGCTGTTTCTGCCGGTCGCCCTTATGGTCGCTTTTGATGTCGACCTGCGCTGGTGAAGCCGTGCCAGGCAGCGGTTTCATTTTTCTTTTGGCAGTTGATTGTGCATCTGAACCAAGCACAACCTCTGCCATAACCCGGTCAGAGGCGGTTTGTTCGCTGACTTTAGGATTTTTTGCCGAACTGCCTTCCATGGTAGTCCATGCTCCCTGGGCTCAATAAAGCGGCCCCTATGTTCACCTGAGTTGTCAATCTCTCTTAATTTGATCAATCATGGCATAAATCACTGGTCCAATGATAGGCCCCAAATGCTATCTTTTTGAGTGGTAAGTTGTGACGTGATCGGACAGGTGCCAAATTCGAGCCAAGTTTTGTTGCTTTGCTTCCGCTAGACATTTTGCCGAGTGCCCTCTTCACAATCCATTGATTGCTTTGAAAGAGGGCGGCATTTGGTCCAATTTTAAGACAAGTTTAACAACTTGTAAGGATACGATTAATATAACGCGCTGGGCGCGCCCAGGGTTCGACATGGCTTGAAGACATGGGTCCAGTATGGGACCGACCTATGGGGCGGCGTGAGGCGAGAGGTCGATATGACGGCGACAAGGATAATGGGCAGAACGATGAACAAGACACGGGTTTTCGGCACATTGGCAGGCGCAGCGCTGCTGGCGACAAGTTGGATGACGGTCGCCCACGCGCAGGCCACACAGTTCAAGCAGCACCGCGACTGGGGGGCTTACTCCTACCAGGCCAATGGCGGCAAAAACTGTTTCGTCCTCTCCAAACCAACATCCAAAAGCCCTGCAGACCGTGACCATGGCGATGTCTACTTCATGGTGGCGAAAAAGGCTGACGGCTCCGGTTTTGAACCACAATTTCGGGCTGGCTATTCATTTGCTGAAAACTCCGATGTCACGGTGAATGTGGACGGCAAGTCGTTCACCATGTTCACCCAGGGCGATGGTGCTTGGCTGCGCAACAAGGCCGAGGAACCAACATTGGTTCAAGCCATGCGCGCTGGCAGCAGGATGAACGTCAAAGGTCAGTCCCGGCGCGGGACGGCAACCAGTTATGATTATTCCCTTTCAGGTGTGACTGCGGCCCTGGCAGACGCCACCACCTGCCCTTAATCCAAACAAATCAACTCAGATTGCAGACGCCCGGCTCATCAGCCGGGCGTTTCGCGTTTTAGCATCAGTTTGCGCATTTGAGTTGTCATTTTATATTGAGTGCAACCGCGCCAGACCTGTATGCAGCGTGGACAGCTCCATGGAACATGCCAAATGCCCGCAACGACCGACATTGCAGAGCCGTCTGCCGACCAGTTCGCCGCTCGCCTTGACTTGACCAATGCTGCGACACGCGCGCAGTTGAGTGCGCGGCAGGCTCCGGAGAAGCCACATCTTGTTGGGCTCACCCGTGACAGTTTAGCCGAGGCGCTGGAGGCCATTGGTGTGCCGCCAAAGCAGTTGCGCATGCGCGTGGCCCAACTCTGGCACTGGCTTTACATTCGTGGCGTCGATGATTTTTCAGTCATGACCAATGTGTCCAAGGATCTGCGGGCCAAGCTAGACGCCGCCTACACCATCGCTCGGCCGGAGATCGTCACTGAACAGATATCGGAAGACGGCACACGCAAATGGCTGCTGCGGTTTCCCGCCCGCGGTGCCGGCAAGCCAGTGGATGTCGAAACCGTCTACATTCCGGAAGAGGGACGCGGCACACTTTGTATCTCATCTCAGGTGGGGTGCACTCTCACCTGCACTTTCTGTCACACTGGCACCCAGAAGATGGTGCGCAATCTGTTTCCCGATGAGATTGTTGGGCAGCTTATGGTGGCCCGGGAACGGCTGGGGGACTTTCCGGACCGGAATGCGCCGATGGGCGCAGCCATTCCCGAAAGCGGCAGACGCGTCTCCAATATCGTCATGATGGGCATGGGTGAGCCACTCTACAATTTTGAGCACGTTAAGAGCGCTTTGCTGGTGGCCAGCGACGGCGAGGGGCTCAGCCTGTCCAAGCGGCGCATCACCTTGTCCACCTCCGGCGTAGTGCCGGAGATCTATCGCACGGGGGAAGAGATTGGCTGCATGCTGGCAATCTCGCTGCACGCCGTGAATGACGAGTTGCGCGATGTCCTCGTGCCCATCAACAAAAAGTACAAGCTGGCCGAGCTCATACAAGCCTGCAAGGACTTCCCTGGGGTCTCAAATGCCCGGCGCATCACCTTTGAATATGTCATGCTCAAGGGTGTGAATGACAGCATGGAAGATGCGCGGGATCTGGTGAAATTGCTCAAAGGTGTACCAGCCAAGATCAATCTCATTCCGTTCAATCCATGGCCGGGTTCCGACTATGAACGTTCGGACTGGGAGCAGATTGAGAAGTTCGCGGATTTTGTGAATGCGGCGGGCTATGCCAGCCCCATCCGCACACCCCGTGGCGAGGATATCATGGCAGCCTGCGGCCAACTGAAAAGCGAGAGCGAGCGTCTTAAAAAGCGCGAACGCGAAGCGTTGGAAGCATTGCGTTAAGCTTGGGTCTCAATATTCGCCCACGGATTTTCGCCTGATAACCCAGGGTTCAGGTTTTTGTTGCACGATCACACCGCAAATTGGAGCGGTGGGTCAATGGTCAAAAGTATCCTGTACTTCCTGATGAGTGTGTTCGTTGGGGCGGTCTCGCTGGCCTGCATGATGGTGATTTTGCCCCACGCGCTGTGGCTCGACCCGTCGCAGAGTTCGGCAAGTTTTCCGCTGGCCTTGAAGGCCTCTATCTCTGTGATTTTCACATTTGGCTTTCCGCTCTGGCTTTTGATCACTCTTACGTCGGACCGTCGCGGTTCAACCTCTCGCAAAGGTGGCGCAGCGTTTGGTGCGTTGGCCGGTTTGGCCGCATGGTCTTACCAATATTCCGGCGACCCGACTTTGTGGTGGTTAGCCGGGTTCTTGAGCGTCAGTGGCGGACTTGCCGGCATGTTCTATGCAGGTCTCGAAGTGTCAAACTTCGAGGAAGCGGATGCAGAGCGCCGGGCGCGATGGATCAGCGCTCAGTCAGAATTTTCAGGGCAAACGCCCCAAACACCGTAGCAAACAGATAGTCCATCGTGCGGGCAGCCCTGCGGTTGTGCTTCAGCGCGTCGGCCATCCAGTCGGCTGCCAGAATCATGGGCACGACCATCGGTATGGCGATCACCAGAAAAAACACGCCCAAAAACGCCAGCTGCGCTGCTGCATGGGGATCGTCTGCGCTGATGAAAAGCGGCAGGAATGACACGAAGAAAAGCACGATCTTCGGGTTCATCAGATTGATGCCAATACCTGTGAGATAATGCCGCCACAGGCTCATCGGTTTGGCGGCTGCACCGGCGCTCACATTGAGCGCCGACCCGTGCCGAATGGCCTGATAGCCGAGGAACAGCAGATATCCGGCGCCGGCATATTTCACGGTCATGAAGGCCGTGGGGGATGCCGCCAACACAGCCGACAATCCCACCGCTGCCAGAAGTGTGTGAAACAGAACGCCGGTTGAGGCGCCGAGCATACACATGATACCCGCCAGCCGCCCATGGCTGATGGCGCGTGACAGGAATAGGGTCATGTCCGGGCCAGGCGTAATGGTGAGCATGATTGCAGCCAGTGTGAACTGAAGAAGCGTGGTCGAGTCAGGAAGAAAGAACATCGCCCATGTTTGACCGCTTGCAACACCTACGTCCATCTGAAACTCGCAAGGGCAATATCAAACCTAATCTGGATGACATGCCGTGCCACGGACGTTAAGGGGCGCCATGCGTTTGCTCCCATCCTTATTGTTGCCCGGTACACCGCCCCGTGCCTTCTGGCTTGCGCTAACCGGGCGTTTTGCGATTGCGAGCTGCGTGCTGCTGATATTTTTCCGGTGGACGCCAGGTCTTGATGTGGCGGTAAGCCGTTTGTTCTTCGACCCCGGCTTGTGCGACGGCGTTACCCACTATTGCCCCCCCTTCACCGGAGAGCATGACCGCTTTCTGCGTATCTTCCAGGAGGCCGGTGTTCTGGCCCAGCGCGGGATTGGGCTTGTGATATTGCTGCTGGGCGCTGGCTATACATGGACCTATCGGGCGAGACTGGCGAGCATACGCGCGAACCCCACGGCGCGTGTCGTGTGCGCGAGCGCTCTATCACTATTTCTGGGCCCGATCCTACTGGTCAATTGGATATTGAAGGCATTCTGGGGGCGGCCCCGTCCACGGGCCACAGACATTTTCCTGGGGGAGGATCCCTTTATACTGCCTGGCACCTATTCGGACTATTGCCTGTCCAATTGCTCCTTTGTGTCAGGTGAAGCGTCGGGGGCTTTTTGGTTCTTCGCATTGCTGCCGCTGCTGGCCCGGTTTGCCGGGCGCGATGTCGCCTGGGCTGGCGGGGTCGTTCTATTGGTCCTGACGACGGCCATCGCCTTCAACCGTGTGGTCTTCGGCGCGCACTATCTCAGTGATGTTGTGATGGCAGCCGCATTCACGCTGACAATTGTTGCGGCGTGCCATTGGTGGCTCTCCCCTCGCAATTCTTAGCAGGCCTGAGAATTTCCAAGCCTGTGTATCAAGCGCTGGCCTTGTTTGGGTTGGGCTTTTCCGTAATGTGCGCCGCACCGGGATAAACCCACACTTCATTCATCTGACGGAACACCATGGCCGCCTACACCAAGAACGACATCAACAAAGTCGTGCTCGCCTATTCTGGCGGGCTCGACACGTCCATCATCCTCAAATGGCTGCAGACCGAGTATGAGGCGGAGGTGGTCACATTCACCGCTGATCTGGGCCAGGGCGAGGAGCTGGAACCCGCCCGCGCCAAAGCTGAAATGCTTGGCATCAAGCAAATCTATGTCGATGATGTGCGCGAAGAATTTGTGCGGGACTTCGTGTTCCCCATGTTCCGCGCCAATGCGGCCTATGAGGGCGTTTATCTGCTTGGCACGTCGATTGCGCGCCCGCTCATCTCCAAACGCTTGATCGAAATTGCCAGGGAAACGGGCGCCGACGCCATCGCCCATGGCGCCACCGGCAAAGGCAATGATCAAGTTCGTTTCGAGCTGGCTGCCTATGCGCTGAACCCCGACATCAAGATCATCGCCCCGTGGCGCGACTGGACGTTCAAAAGCCGCACGGACTTGTTGGAGTTTGCCCGCGAAAACCAAATCCCAGTGCCCCACGATAAGCAAGGTGAAGCACCGTTCTCGGTGGACGCAAACCTTCTGCATTCTTCATCGGAAGGCAAAGTGCTGGAAGACCCGTGGGAGACTGCACCAGAATATGTGCATCAGCGCACCGTGTCCCCCATGGATGCACCCGATGAGGTCACCCGCATTGAGATCGAGTTTGAAAAGGGCGACGCCGTCGCCATTGACGGCCAACGCATGGCCCCCCACGACCTGCTCGCCAAGCTCAATGATCTTGGTCGCGACAACGGCATTGGACGGCTGGACCTGGTGGAAAACCGCTTTGTCGGCATGAAGTCCCGCGGCATTTATGAGACGCCCGGCGGCAGCATCTTACTGCCTGCCCACCGCGCAATGGAAAGCATCACGTTGGATCGGGGTGCGGCGCATCTGAAAGACCAGCTCATGCCGCAATACGCAGAGTTAATCTATAACGGATTCTGGTTCTCTCCGGAGCGCGACATGTTGCAAGCGGCCATCGACAAGAGCCAGGAGCATGTGGAGGGCAAAGTGCGCCTGGCGCTCTACAAGGGCAACATCATGGTCGAGGGGCGCGAGAGCGACAAATCTCTTTATTCAGAAGAGCTGGTGACTTTTGAAGACGATCAGGGCGCTTACGATCAGGCCGATGCGGCGGGCTTCATCAAGCTCAATGCACTGCGTCTGCGGACGCTGGCCAAGCGCAGCTCGTAAGGCCCTGCGTTGGAAGAGCGCCGCACGGAACGGGTAAACCTGGCGGATCGCCGCCGGGACGGCTCTGCGCTGCAAGCAGGAGCTGCCCCTGACGTCGGCTCGGCCGATGGGGCCTCGCAGGCGCCCGCCGCGACCGCCCGCGCCAATCTTCGGTCCCGTCGTGCGTTCCTGAACAAGCTGATGCTGGCCGGCGCTTTGCTGGCAATTATTGCCACGGCAATCGGCGGCTGGCTGTGGACCAATCGTGACCAGAGCGCCACGCTATTGTCGGTTGGCGCGGGGCCAAGAGGCACGGACTCCTATCAGCTCATGCGCGATATCTCCGAAGTTGTGGAGCGGCACAGCGATACGTTGCGTCTGCGGGTGCTGGCGACTGGCGGTTCATCTCAGAACGTGAAATTGCTCAATGACGGAACCATTGATCTAGCCACCATTGGGGGCAGCACCCCCGTCGTGAGCCATGTTCGGCTTCTAACCCATCTGTTTTCGGATCATTTCGTGGTGATATCGCGGTCTGAGTCCAACATTCGGCGGTTCCCGGATCTACGCGGTAGACGCTTGGCCTTGCCCCTGGATGGCACAGACGGGCTGATGAGCTTCTGGGTCGTTGCGGACCATTACGACCTTCCGAGCCAGAAGATGGATTTCGCATCCATGAGTTTCAAAAACGCCCATGCAGCGCTTTTGCTAGGCGAAGTGGATGCCGTGTTCCGCCTGTCTTCGTTGCGCGATCAGGAGTTGCTCAGACTGTTTGAAGACGCCGAACTGACCGGCAACTCTCTGGATGTTGTGGCCATCGACCAGTCCCAGGCCATTGCGCTTAAGCGGCCTGCACTGGTGGCTGAGACAATCCCCCGGGGCACCTTCACGGGCGCTTTCCCGGCGCCAAGGGCTGATACGACAACACCCACAATTCGGCGCAACCTTGTGTCGCGCGCAGATGTCGATGTGGATGCCATTGCAGAACTGACGCGTATCCTGTTTGAGCATCGACTTGACCTCGTGACCCGCGACGCACTGGCTGGAAACATCGAACAGCCCGATGCTGCCGTTGGGCTGACCGTGCCGCTGCATGACGGGGCGGCGCGTTTCTTTAACCGGGATGAGCCAACCTACTTACAGGAAAATGCCGAGCCCCTTGCACTGGGTGTCACGCTGACCGCGCTTATCATCTCAACGCTGGTTGCCCTACGGTCCCGCCTCGCGGCCGGGCAGAAAAATCGCGCGGACAATTACAATTATCAGCTCCTGGCCATCGCCGAGCAGGGTCGTGCTGCGGAGCAATTGGCCCAGATCGCCGAGCTGCAGGCGCAGCTTGACACCGTGTTGCAGACCATGGTGGTGGCGCTGGATACGGATGAAGTGACCGATGAGGGGTTCCAATCCTTCTCTCTGTTGTGGGAGAGCGTGCGGCGGCAACTCAGTGAGCACAAGGCCGAGTTGGCGCGTTGATGTTGATCGTTGCATGGCTGGGTTGCCAAACCGCGGCTTGAAGGCAGGCGGGCGCCGTGATATGCGCGCGGCAACGAACACCCGAGAAAACCGAACGCAAACGACCCGCGGCCTTTGGCATGCGCGGACCGACACGCCAGCCTGATAAGCAGCACGCCCATCATTTCGTGAGGCTGCTAGAAACGAGTGACCCATATGTCCGCCCAGTCCCAATCAGATAAGTCTCAAAATCTCCGCAACATCGCCATCATCGCCCACGTTGACCACGGCAAGACCACGCTGATCGATGTGCTTCTGAAGAAATCCGGCGCCTTCCGCGAGAACGAGCGCGTGGAAGAACGTGCGATGGATAGCAACGACCAGGAGCGCGAGCGCGGCATCACCATTCTGGCCAAGGTGACGGCGCTCGAGCATCAGGGCACGCGTATCAACATTGTGGACACGCCGGGCCACGCCGATTTTGGCGGCGAGGTGGAGCGCATTCTGCACATGGTGGACGGCGTTGTGCTGCTGGTGGATGCCGCTGAAGGCCCCATGCCGCAAACCAAGTTCGTATTGTCCAAGGCGCTCGGCCTGGGCCTGCGCCCCATCGTGGTTGTCAACAAGATCGACAAGGCCGAAAGCCGCCCAGACGAAGTGCTGGACGAAGTGTTCGACCTGTTTGCCGCGCTCGATGCCGACGAGCATCAGCTGGACTTCCCGGTCCTCTACGGCTCCGCCAAGCAGGAGTGGATGGCCGATGACCCGTCCGGCCCGCAGGACGGCATGGACCCGCTGTTCGAACTGATCAAAAGCCACGTCCCCGAACCGCAAGTGGAAGAGGGCGAGTTCAAACTCCTCGCCACCACCATCTCGTCCGACAATTTTCTGGGCCGCATTCTTACCGGCCGCGTGCATTCCGGCTCCGTCGTGCCTAACCAGGCCATCAAGGCGCTGAGCCGCGATGGCACGCAGGTCGAGACCGGCCGCGTGTCCAAGGTTCTGGCCTTCCGTGGTCTCGAACGCGTGCCCGTCGAAAAGGCTGAAGCCGGGGACATCATCTCGATTGCGGGGCTGACCAAGGCCACGGTGGCTGACACCCTGTGCGACCCGGCTGCGACCGAGCCGCTGGCAGCACAGCCCATCGATCCGCCCACCATCTCCATGACCTTCATGGTCAATGACAGCCCGCTCTCCGGCACTGAAGGCAAGAAGGTGCAGAGCCGCGTGATCCGCGAGCGCCTGATGGCCGAAGCCGAGGGCAATGTGGCGCTGCAGGTCTCCGAAGGTGCGACCAAGGACGCCTTCGAAGTGGCTGGCCGTGGCGAACTGCAATTGTCGGTTCTCATCGAGACCATGCGCCGCGAGGGCTTCGAGCTCGGCGTGTCCCGTCCGAAAGTCGTGTTCCAGACCGGCGAGAATGGCGAACGTCTCGAACCCATCGAGGAAGTCACCATCGATGTGGATGAAGACTATTCCGGCGCGGTGGTGCAGAAACTGTCCGAACGCAAAGGCAATCTGGTGGAGATGCGACCGTCCGGCGGCGGCAAGCAGCGCCTTGTGCTGCACGTGCCGACCCGTGGCCTGATCGGTTATCTGGGCGAGTTCCTCACCGACACGCGCGGTTCGGGCATCATGAACCGCACTTTCCACG
>JBCBZX010000341.1:0-3234 GCA_039815105.1 Pseudomonadota bacterium | reverse complement strand
CTACTCCCATCTTAGATGAAAAGTCCTAGCCGATTTTCTGGTAAGTGGCAATTACTAAGTATTACTAATATTACTAATTGACATTAATATCTGTTTGGCTATCCAATTGGGTGATCCGTAGCGCTGTCCGCTACTGCCGAAAAAGAGATCGATATGCTCGCTGACCGCCATTCTGATGATGCTCCTATGCAAGGCGCGATGTACGTTGACGGCGCTTTTCAGTCGCTGGGCAATGCCTCTTTGATCTCGGTTGAGAACCCTGCGAACGAAAGCCTGATTGGCCATATCGCGGAGGGAACGTCGCAGGATGCGGATGCCGCAGTGGCTGCGGCAAAAGCCGCCTGCACCGCCTGGGCCGCATGCCCGGCGATGGAGCGAGCTGGCTATGTCAATGCACTGGCGGATGCCATGAAAGCGGACAGCGAACGCCTTGCCGCCTTAGTGACACTTGAGCAGGGCAAGCCGATTGCTCAGGCGCGCGGAGAGGTCGGAGCCGCCGTCGCTTTCTTGCGGTACGCGGCTGAACAGGCGCGCAGGATTCAGGGCGACATCGTCACTTCTGACAATCCGTCCGAAGAAATCCATATTCGTCGCCATCCCGTCGGTGTTGTGGTTGGCCTCACTGCTTGGAATTATCCCTCAGCACTCACTACGCGAAAACTTGGACCGGCCCTTGTTGCGGGTAATACTTTTGTCTTGCTTAGCCACGAAATCACACCGTTTTCAGGTCTAGCAATTGCTGAGTTAGCCGACCGCATTGGGCTTCCCAAAGGCGTGTTCAACGTACTCACCGGACGCGGCGCGGTTGTTGGGCAACGTTTGGTCGAGCATCCTGACACTGATCTTATCACGATGACCGGCAGCACTCGGGCCGGGCGCGAAATTTACGGCAGTGCCGCAAATGAGCTTAAGATCGTGCGACTGGAGCTTGGTGGCAAAGCGCCGTTCATCGTGATGGACGATGCAAACATCGAGGCCGCTGTTTCAGCAGCCGTGACCGCGCGCTACACCAATTGTGGACAGGTTTGCACCTGTAATGAGCGCATGTATCTGCACGCTGATATTGCCGATGTGTTTTTAGAAAAGTTCGTGGCAGCAAGCCAGGCGCTCAGCATCGGTGATCCGATGGGTGAAGTTGATCTTGGCCCAAAGGTCAGCGGTGCTGAAGTAGCCAAAATCAACGAAATTGTGGCGCGCGGCGTAAATGCTGGCGCAGAGGTGTTGCTTGAAGGGGGAGCCTTGAACGAAGGCGCTTACGAAAAGGGCCACTGGATGGCGCCGACTGTGCTGGAGGTTTCAGACAACGAATCGCCACTGCTTCGAGAAGAGATTTTCGGACCTGTCGTGGCAGCAAAACGTGTGAGCGATTTTGAAGAAGCCGTCGCGCTTGCCAATGATACGTCCTTTGGCTTGTCGGCTTATATGTTTACCCAGAATGCAAAACATATCGCACAAACACCTTATGCGCTGAAGTTTGGCGAGATTTATCTCAACCGAAGCCATGGAGAGGCCGTCCAAGGATTCCATACAGGCTGGGGGCACTCGGGTGTTGGCGGCGAAGACGGGCAGTATGGCTTTGATGCCTATCTTAAAAAACAAACGACGTACTTGAATTGGGGATAACCCCGTATAATCGCGCCGGGAGGACATCGGCGCATCAATTAAGTGGAGGAAATACTATGAACCGCAGAATTCTGCTTCTTGCCGCGTCGGCTCTGGGACTGAGTGTGGGATCAATGGCCATGGCGCAATCGCTGCCACCGCTGGAGAAAAAAGAGCGCTACAAGGTTGGTTTTGCTCAAATGGAGTCGAACAATCCTTGGCGTATTGCTGAAACCAAATCGTTCCTTGATACCGCCGAAAGCTGCAATTGGGATCTGATCTCGACAGACGCCGCAGGCTCTGCGGCCAAGCAGGTTGCGGATGTGGACAGCATGATTGCACAAGGCATCGACGTTTTGTTCTTGCCGCCACGCGAAGAAAAGCCACTGATCCCTGCCGTTAAAAAGGCTAAGGCCGCTGGCATCCCAACGTTCCTTGTTGACCGCTCCGTCGATCCTGCCGCCGCTAAGCCGGGCGAGGACTTTGTCGCGTTCCTTGGGTCCGACTTTATTGACCAAGGCCGTCGCGTCGCTGAATGGACAATCGAAAACTTCAAAGGCGAAAAAGGCATTATCGTGCAGCTGGAAGGAACGACCGGTTCGTCGCCTGCCAATGATCGTAAAAAGGGTTTTGATGATGCAATCGCAGCGGACGGCCGTTTTGAAATCGTCGCGTCCCAGACAGGCGATTTTGCGCGCGATTTGGGCCGCCAGGTCATGGAAACGCTGTTGCAGGCGCATCCTGATGTGAACATTGTCTATGCGCACAATGACGAGATGGCGATTGGTGCAATCCAGGCGCTTGAGCTTGCAGGTCGCAAACCGGGTGAAGACGTTTTGGTTGTTTCTATCGACGGAACACGCGATGCGCTTCAGGCGATTATTGACGGCAAAATGGGTGTGACTGTTGAAAGCTCTCCGTTCTTTGGACCGTTGGCCTGTGAAGTGATGAACCGGTACGCCGATGGCGAAGAGATCGAGCCTTGGGTGCAGGTGCAGGGTGTGGGTGTCTGCATGTTCGTGAGATTTAGGCCCACCCTCAATGAGAGCCCATTTAACAGAAGGAGGAACTGCCTCGTTTGAACGGTGAAAGTAGCGCGAGAAAATAGGATTTGAGTTGAAGCAGACGGCTGGAGTTAGAGAGCCGCCCCGCGACCTGAAAATGAAAAACAGGTTTGCTGGCGACGGCCCCTGCGCGCGTCCCTGTTGGGCGGCGAACAGGCAGACTCTGCCTTGGTTTTGGCCTCTATCGGGTAGCCTTACGAAGACTCTCTCGCTGCTCAATTTCACGCCCAAGGCCGGTTTGAGATTTGGATTTCCACTCCTCGCATTGGCAGCGGCTTTGGCCGTCGGGTCCTTGCCTGCCACGACCTCGACCGCGTGGGGACAAACAGTCGTTCCGCCTGCTGCGGAAGGGGGGCGGGTACCGACTCCGTCAGCTCCTTTGATTCCCGAATCGACTGACTTTGTGATTGAACTGTTGATCCCCGACAGCCGTCGCGGGCTGACTCAAGGGGATGAGAGCGAGGTCACGTTCGTGGCTGAGGAGATCGTTGTCGAAGGCGCGACGGTCTATAGCCCGGCTGAAATTGAGATGCTGACAGAATCCTACCGAGGACAGGAGATCGCTCTG
>JBCBZX010000184.1:0-6068 GCA_039815105.1 Pseudomonadota bacterium | reverse complement strand
GTCGCCCACCTGCGAGGTCCGCATCAGGGTTTGCTCGCGATCTTCCCAATCTTCGGGCAGCTTGCCCTTGGGCGGCGGCAGCGTGCCTTCATACACCAAGTCCCGCGCTCGAAGCTCTTCAATTGCGCTTGAGACCGGAGTTTCGTTTCCACCTTCGACCAATGGTTCATGGAGGGACTGTTCGGAGAAGAACACGTCTTGCTTCACACCCAGAGTTGCCAAATCCGCACGGATCACATCCATCATCGCGTTCATGGCGCGGGCGCGCACCAATGGTAGCCATTCAGCGTCCTGTTTGGTCAGTAATGCGTCGCCGAACTCATCCACCAAGAGTTGACCCACGGGCTTTAGATAATCACCGGGGTAGAGGCCTTCCGGAATTTCGCCGATGGTCTCACCCAAAGCCTCGCGGTACCGCAGGAAGCTTGACCGAGCCAGAACATCGACCTGCGCACCGGCGTCGTTGGTGTAATACTCGGTGACCACATCTTGGCCAGCAAATGCCAGCAAACGCGCCAGTGCATCACCATAGACCGCCCCGCGGCAATGGCCGATGTGCAATGGTCCTGTGGGATTGGCAGACACGTATTCCACATTCACCCGGTGGTCACCCATCGGCTGCGCCCCAAAACGCTCCCCGGCGCTCACGGCAGCGCTCACGACCTGCTGCCAAGCCGCTGGATGAAGTGTAAAATTGATGAAGCCTGGACCAGCAATATCCACCGACTGAATGCGTGGGTCCGTCTCCAGATCAGCCGCGACTATCTGCGCGATATCACGGGGTTTCTGACCCAAAGGCTTCGCAAGCACCATGGCGGCGTTTGTGGACATGTCCCCGTGACTGGGGTCGCGCGGCGGCTCGACCACGATGCGAGCGACCAAATTAGGGTCAATAGTCTCAATGCCATCAATTGCTTTGACGGCGCTCTGAACAAACTGAGTCAGGTCTTCAAACAAATTCATTGGGTGTCTCGCTGGAGAGGAATGGCGAGCGCTCACGCTGCGCTGCACCTACACATCTTGGCGCGGCGCTACCGCAAAGTGGGTGCATCGTCAAACAGGCGCTGCGCCTCACGGAGCGCAAAATCATCGGTCATGCCCGCAATATGGTCACACACACGCCGCTTCAGGGCCGCCGGTGCGAGTTTGGCCGCCACCTTGTCAATCTCTTCAGGACTGGCCAGATAGCAATCGAACAACCGCTCTACCAGCACCTCGGCCGGCTGCATAACGGCCATCACGCGGGGGTGGCGATACATGTGCTGAAACAGAAATTTTCGCAGGCCATCGAGCTCCAACGTCGTGGCGGGAGAGAAATCAAGCAGTTGTTGGCCGGCGTTCCTCACGTCCTGAACACTGGTGACACCGAGATGCGCCAAGCGCCTACGACTTGTGAAGATTGCGTCTTCCACCAGCTCGGTGATCACCCGTCGGGTGACGAAAGCGGCCAGCCTGTCCGTTGAACACTGACCTGCTTGAGAGAGAATGCGAGCGATGAATGGCACTTGGGAAAGCTCTGCCATTGTGAACAAGCCGGCGCGCAGGCCGTCATCAACGTCCGCTGAATTGTAGGCAATGTCATCTGAAATTGCCGATGCCTGGGCCTCCAGAGACGCGAACGTCGAAAGGTCGAGATCATGTCGGTGATTATAGTTTACCACCGTGGCCTGCACGGTTGCGCCTTGCGGCGCATGGGGCCCTTGGACCGGGCCGTTGTGCTTGATAAGCCCTTCAAGTGTTTCCCAAGTCAGATTCATGCCATCGAAATTCGGATAGGGCGTCTCCAGTTCTGTGACGATGCGCAGCGCTTGGGCGTTGTGCTCGAAACCGCCCTGCCCGGACATTTTGGCTTCCAGCGCCCGTTCACCGGCATGGCCAAATGGCGTGTGACCAAAATCATGAACCAGAGCGAGCGCCTCGGCCAAATCCTCATCGAGTCTCAGGGACCTCGCGATCGACCTGGCAATCTGACTTACTTCAATCGAATGCGTCAGCCGCGTGCGGTAGTGATCGCCCTCATGGCTGACAAAAACCTGGGTCTTGTGCTTGAGCCTGCGGAAAGCGGTGGAATGGATGATGCGATCTCTATCGCGCTGAAAAGGCGTGCGTGTCCGGCTTGGCTCCTCGGCGATGAGCCGCCCCCGAGATGCCCGTGCATCGCTGGCCCATGGTGCAAGCCCGCTTCGCCAATTGAGAGTGTCGTCCAAGGCAATATCCTATTTTGCTGGCAAATATGCTTTGCGCAGCGCCCGGTTGCACCTATCTTGAAACCGAAAGCAAATGAAGGCTACATGAGTCTCGAGGCATATATGACCAGCGAAAACGATCTGCCGGTGCAGGTGAGTGATGCAGCCGCCAAGCGGATAGCGGCGATTCTGGCGAGCGAAGATACCAATGATGCGCTACGGGTTTCAGTGGAAGGCGGAGGATGCTCCGGCTTTTCCTACAAGTACGATCTGACCAATACGCCCATTGATGGGGACTTGTTGATCGAGAAAAGCGGCGCCCGAGTGCTGATCGATCCTATTTCAGTACCTTATCTCGAGGGCTCGGTGATCGACTTTGTCGATGATCTCATGGGACAGTCCTTTCAGATCAACAATCCAAACGCCACTGCGAGCTGCGGCTGCGGAACGAGCTTTTCCATCTGATGGCGGAAGTAGCCCGGGCGGAAACTCTCTCCATCGCCACTTGGAACATAAATGGCATAAAGGCGCGTATTGATGTGCTGCTGTCTTGGCTCAGTGAGGCAAAGCCGGACATTGTTTGCCTGCAGGAAATTAAGAGCGAAGACGCGCCTTTTCCCCGCGGCTTGATCGAAGATCTAGGCTACAATGTCGAAACGCACGGCCAGAAGGGCTTTAATGGTGTCGCGCTATTGTCCCGACTGCCGTTTGATGAGGTGCAACGGGGCTTGCCCGGAGACGATTCTGATGAACAGGCTCGCTTCATCGACGGTTGGTTCAGTTGGGCAGGCGGCGCGCTCAATGTCGCGTCTCTATATCTGCCAAATGGCAATCCGGTGGACACGCCAAAGTTTGACTACAAGCTGGCCTGGATGGACCGGCTGATGGCGTGCGCCCGCGAGAAACTAAAGCTGGAAACGCCGTTCATTCTGGCTGGTGACTACAACATCATACCCCACGCCGAAGATTGCTTTGACCCGAAGGTATGGGATGGTGACGCTCTGTTTCGGGCAGAAAGCCGTACCAAGTTCTTTGAATTGTGCAATCTTGGCCTGACAGAAGCTGTTCGGGCCTCCACAGACGCCGCCCCCGCCTACACGTTTTGGGATTATCAGGGCGGCGCATGGCAGAAGAATAATGGCATTCGCATAGATCATCATCTGATGAGTCCGGAAGCCGCAAACCTACTTCAAACGGTGCGTATCGACGATCATGTACGGGCCTGGGAAAAACCATCAGACCACGTTCCAGTGGTGGTAACCATCTCCCGCTAACTCGCGCGATTTGACTAATGGGCATTTTCGGTGTGCACTGTGACCATGCAATGCAAACTGGTCATCGCCACCTGTTTTACGTCAGCTGTAGTTCTCATGTCTGGGCTGACAACACCTGCATTTGCCGAATTCAATGGAAAGCCGTGCCAATGCCGCTCCAAGGAGGGCAAGGTGGATGAAGGCACGGTGATGTGTATGCAAACCAATAGCGGCGAGAAACTGATGCGCTGCGAGATGGTTCTCAACAATTCAGCTTGGGTGCCCCTGGCAAATGGGTGCGCTGTGGGCAACATGTCACCACGGCTGACTTCACCAGCAGGGTAACTGCCGCGAAGAGCCACACTGGTCGGTGCTCGAAACAACGCTTTCATTTGCCAATGGCTGACCAATAACCCACCATTGACAAGTCACTGGCTGGCGATAGCCGACAAGTTGCCGTTGATTATTGGCCGAATTCGGATTGTGCTAACGCCACGGCTTGTCGGCGCTGCTCTTCACTGGCCATGGAGAATGCGTGCTCCTGCGCCGACTGTATGGTGGCGCGGTCCGCAGTTCCGGCATGGCGCAGGGCAACGGTCAGAAACTTCAAACCCTGGACGACGTCACGGCGAATATGCTCGCCCTCGATTAGCATGGATCCAAGCCGAGCAGCGGCCTTGGGGTGCCCCTTTCGGGCCGCCAGCGCCAGCGATCTGATCGCCTGCCGACGCGTGCCTCGGGTAACCTTCTCGGAATCCAAGTGAAATCGGGCGAGCTGATATTGGGCATTAGCGTCGTCAAAATAAAAGGCGGCGTGCTCGTACAACCGCCGTGCTTGGCGCCGGTTAACCGTTATACTGGCCTCTTCCGAACCCATTTCGTAGAAATGTCCCAAAGCAACGAAGCTGGACGCCACATAGCTTGCGGTGGGTGACCCCGGTCGCGCATCTGCGTGCTGGTCCGCCACGGCGGCAAAAAGGCGAAAAGCCTCGGCAGGATTGCGGGGCACACCATCGCCTTGGGAGTACATACGCCCAAGTTTCCACTGCGAGCCCGGATGACCTTTTTCCGCCGCATATTTCAGCGCTTCAACGCCTTCCTTTTGGCGGCCATTTTTGAAGGCATTGAACCCGAACTTGAAGATATCCTCGCTGGCCGCATCTGGCGCAAAGCTGGAACGCACATCAAAGGCATGCGCCGGCGCAAAGGCCAGCACGATTGCCAGCCCTGCCCCTGCGATAAGCCCAAAAATGTCCGTTCTACTGATCTGCATAACAGATGACTTCGGCCTCTCCACCGGGATGCGTGACCGCGCCATTGACTGCGGGGCCGACTGTTTGAGCATATTTCCAAAGAGTGCCTGATTTTCCGTAATCATTGGCCCTTGCGGTCCATGCCGCGCGGCGCGTCTCAAGCTCTTCCTCAGTCAGATCGACTTCCATCGTTCCCTGGACAGCATCAATTGAAATCATGTCACCATTGCGGAGAAGACCGATCGGGCCGCCCACTGCGGCTTCTGGACCCACATGACCGATACAAAAACCGCGCGTTGCACCCGAGAACCGACCATCTGTGATGAGGGCGACCTTGTCGCCAAGGCCCTGGCCATAGAGGGCGGCAGTGGTCTGCAACATTTCGCGCATGCCCGGACCACCCTTGGGGCCTTCATAGCGAATTACAATCACCTGCCCCGCTTCGATCTTGCCTTCGTTCACCGCATCAAACGCGTCTTCTTCACAATCGAAGCAATTGGCTGGACCCGAAAACTGAAGATCCTTCATGCCAGCGACCTTAACGATCGCGCCTTCAGGGGCGAGATTGCCCTTGAGACCAACCACACCACCGGTTTTGGTAATCGGGTTAGAGGCGGGGTAGACGACATCCTGATCGTCATTCCATTTCACGGCTTCCATGTTTTCGGCCATGGTGCGTCCGGTGACGGTCATGCAATCGCCATGCATGAAACCGCCATCAAGCAAGGTCTTCATCAACAATGGAATGCCACCGACTTCAAACATGTCCTTGGCAACATATTTGCCGCCGGGCTTAAGGTCGGCAATGTAAGGCGTCTGCTTGAAAATATCCGCCACGTCGAACAGCGTGAAATCAATGCCGCATTCATGGGCAATCGCCGGCAGGTGCAGGGCTGCATTGGTAGATCCACCCGATGCGGCCACAACCGTCGCCGCATTCTCCAGCGCCTTACGCGTTACGATTTCCCGAGGCCGGATTTGCTTTGCGATAAGATCCATCACCTGCTCGCCAGCTGTCATGCAGAAGCGGTCGCGGATTTCATAAGGCGCGGGGGCACCTGCAGAATATGGCAGCGCCAGCCCGATAGCCTCAGAGACGGTGGCCATGGTGTTGGCCGTGAACTGCGCGCCGCATGCACCGGCAGAGGGGCAAGCCACTTGCTCGAGTTCCGCGAGATCCTCATCGCTCATCTCACCGACCGAGTGGCGACCTACAGCCTCAAACACATCCTGCACGGTGACCGGATTGCCTTTGAATGTGCCGGGAAGAATTGAACCGCCATAAATGAAGATGGATGGCACGTTCAGACGCACCATGGACATCATCATACCGGGCAACGACTTGTCGCACCCCGCAATACCGACCAGCGCATCAT
>JBCBZX010000173.1:0-6477 GCA_039815105.1 Pseudomonadota bacterium | reverse complement strand
GCGAAGGTGGCCGGGTTGCAACTCACCCCCACAATTTTGCGAACTGGAGACTTGGCCAGCTCCTTGCACTGCGCCTCCGCGCCGGCGCGGGGCGGGTCGAACACAACGCCATCCACCCGCTTGAGGTCTCGGGCGGTGAGGGGCCGCCTGTGCAGATCCCTGCGCTCTGTCGTCAGGGTTTTGATGCGCACACCAAGCTTGGGGGCTTGCCGTGCCGCCTTGTCCAGCGCGGTCAGAGCTGCCGGTTCGCTTTCATAGGCCGCCACTTTGGACTGCAGTGCCAGAGGAATGGAGAAGGTGCCGGCACCTGCAAACAGATCGGCGACCTGCTTGCACCCTTTCATATATTGCGTTGCGAGCTCGACCATATGGGCTTCGGCGCGTTGTGTGGCCTGCGCGAAGCCGCCGGGCTGAACGGAAACCGGGAATCCCCCAAAGCGAACTGTTGGCGCTTCGCGCTCAATGAGTATTTCATCTCCCAAGGAGAGCCGTGGCAGGCCGGATTTGAGGGCAAAATCCACAGCCCTGCGCCGCACCCCGTCGGCAAGTCTGGTGGCCCCCGAAAGGCATACATCCAGTCCCAAATCGGTGGCGAACACTGCGACTTTCAGTTCACCCGCTTTTGGGCAGGCAATGTCGGCCAACTCCTTGAGTGTGGGCAGTGCGCTGACGATCGTCGGCGTCAGAACGGGACATTCCAGCACATCGAAAATCATCTTGGAGCCCGACTGGTGGTAGCCAAAGCGCAGCCCAGTCTCTGTGCGGCGCGCTGCGAATTGCGCTCGCCGCCGTTCGCCCGGCGCACAGCCGAAAGTTGGCTCCACATCGAAATCAATGCCGCGCTGTGACAGCGTGTCGGCCACCTTTGTCCGCTTCCAATCCTGATAGGGTGGCAGGGCCAAATGTTGCAAAGCGCACCCGCCGCACGTTCCATAATGCTGGCACGGAGGCGCGACGCGCTGATCGGAGGCCTCAAGGACTTCTAGTGGGGGTCCTGGCCGGACTTTTTCTCCTGGCAGGGCAAAGGCGATGGCTTGACCCTGTTCGGACATGCCATCCCCGCGTGCACCAAGGCTTTGTATTGTTATGATGTCAGTCTGATCCATGGCTAGCGGCTAAACCTTGTCTTTGATGCCGCCAAGCAAAAACTCGCGATTGCCGTCGGACCCGCTGATTGGGGATGGTACGAGCCCGACCGTCCGCCACCCATTTTGGGTCTCGAGCCAACTTTCCAAATCGGACGCAACCGCCTCTGCCCTGGCGGGGTCGTCTACAATGCCGCCCTTACCAATGTGCTCCCGGCCCACTTCAAATTGGGGCTTCACCAAAAGAGCGGCAAACGCTCCGGGCTGCGCAAGCTCAAGGGCAGGGGGAAGAGCAAGCCGCAACGAGATAAAGCTCACATCTGAGACAATTGCCGATATGGAAGGTGAGTCCAGCGGGCTTTGCCCAGACTTCAAATGTGTGATGTTCAAATGGCGGGCGTTGATGTTTTCCAAATTGGTGATGCGCTGGTCATTCCGCAGCCTGTCGGCCAATTGGCCTGAGCCCACATCCACTGCAAAAATATGGCTGGCACCCCGTTCAAGCATCACTTGGCTGAAGCCACCGGTGGATGCGCCAATGTCTATGACCGTCCTGCCACCAGGGTCAAAATCAAATTGATCCAATGCGGCAATCAGTTTCAGCGCTGCGCGGGACACATAGGAAGCTGCCGGGTCCTTAACTGCGATTTGCGCGTCTTTGGCAACGGCCAGGCCAGCCTTGGTTGCCGGTGTGCCGTTGACCATGACCGTGCCCCTAGCGATGGCGTCACGGGCGCGGGAGCGTGTCTCAAACCGGCCGGTGTCCACCAACAGCTTATCCAGGCGTGGCACGACCTTAGCTTCAGATGATGCGTGGCAGGCGTTTGGGCTTTTGCTCCATTTGTTGCAGCGATTGCCGAAGTTGCGCCTCGGGCAATGGCGGCGTGATGTTGCGCTGGGCCATTGGCAATGCATCGTCGTCGGCGCTCACACTGTCGCGCAGTCCAGTGCCTAGCTTTTCCTGCAAGCGTTCCACCGCAAAAGCCCGCAAAGTGCGATCCATTTTCGGGCGTTCACCTGTCACATCGGTTTCCAGCTCAGGCAGCCTGCGCGGCGCAATTAAGGCGGCGACGCTGGAAGTGGTTTCAGCGCCTTGGGCATGGCTGGCGTCCAAAGTCAGGCTGGCGAGCCCCACCACCGTCATGAAAGACAGGGATGCAGACGTGATACCGACGATAAATATGTTTGCCATTTGCATGCCAGACGCTTGCCAAAACCATGAGTTGGGCCTGACAAATAGCCTGATATGGGTGTTTGCGGTAGCGAAAGCTTAATGAAGGGTTAACGGACGGATCCATCTGGCACAGGGCATTGCTCGGTTTGAGATTGCGCTCAAACGAAAGGCCCTTTCGAAGATTTGCTCCGCAAATCGACTGCCGGACCGCGACGGCTCGGCTCCGCCGCTTGTCTGGGTCAGGCTCGCTCGGCTTGCGATGCCTCCTGCCCCAACGCTTCAAATACGGTTTGCACGATTCCGGCGGCATCAAGCTTTGCATCGGCGTACATTTTCTCGGGCTTGGCCTGATCCACAAACTCATCGGGCATGACGAGGGTACGGATTTTCAGACCTTCATCGAACACGCCGTGCTGGGCATATAAGTGAAGAACCATAGCGCCGAAACCGCCGGTGGAACCTTCTTCCACGGTGATCACGACCTCATGGTTGCGGGCCACATCGAGCAGCAATTGTTCATCCAGAGGCTTAGCAAAGCGGGCATCCACAATTGTTGCGGGCAGGCCATGCTGATCCAGTGTTTCGGCGGCCAGAATCGCCTCGCGCAGGCGGGTGCCCAGGGAGATGATGGCAATCTTTCCGCTCGGGCCAGCCTCGCGAATTGTGCGGCCCTTGCCGATTTCCAACACCGTGCCCCGTTCTGGCATCTCTACACCTTCACCTTCGCCACGTGGGTAGCGGAAGGCGATGGGGCCTGCATCATGGGCCGCAGCGGTGGCCACCATGTGCTTGAGCTCTGCTTCATCTGCCGCGGCCATCACCACAAAATTCGGCAGGCAGCACAGGTAAGCAAGATCGAAACTACCGGCATGGGTCGAGCCGTCGGCACCGACAAAGCCTGCCCGGTCGATGGGAAAGCGCACGGGCAGGTTCTGGATCGCGACATCATGGACGACCTGATCGTAGCCACGCTGCAGGAAGGTTGAATAGATGGCGCAGAACGGCTTGTAACCCTCGGTGGCCATGCCGGCTGCAAACGTGACGGCATGCTGTTCTGCAATGCCGACATCGAAAGTGCGGTCGGGGAATTGAGCACCAAATTTATCGAGACCAGTGCCATCGGGCATGGCGGCGGTAATGCCGACAACCTTGTCGTCCTCCCGCGCTTCTTCGATGAGCGATTGCGCAAAGACAGACGTGTAGGACGGAGCGTTGGGGGTTGGTTTGGCTTGCGCGCCTGTGATGACGTCAAACTTTGACACGCCGTGATATTTGTCGCGGCTCTTTTCAGCGGGTTCGTAACCCTTGCCCTTTTGGGTGACCACATGAACGAGGATTGGGCCGGTCTCGCTGTCGCGCACATTGCGCAACACTGGCAGCAAATGGTCCATGTCGTGGCCGTCAATCGGGCCGACATAGTAAAAGCCCAGCTCCTCGAACATGGTTCCGCCGGTGAAGAAGCCGCGCGTATATTCTTCAGTCTTACGCGCCTGCTCGGCGACGAACTTCGGCAGTCGTTTGGTGACTTGCTTGGCGGTCTCGCGCAGGCCGCGATAGGTGCCAGACGAAACCAGCCGGGCCAGATATGCGCTCATGGCCCCGGTGGGTGGTGCGATGGACATGTCATTGTCGTTGAGGATCACGATGAGCCGGGCGTCCATGGCACCGGCATTGTTCATCGCCTCATAGGCCATGCCAGCGGTGATCGAGCCATCGCCGATGACCGAAATCACATTGTTGTCGCCGCCCTTGAGGTCTCGCCCAACCGCCATGCCGAGGCCAGCTGAAATGGAGGTTGAGGAGTGGGCCGCGCCGAACGGGTCGTACTCGCTTTCGGCACGCTTGGTGAAACCGGACAGTCCACTTTCCTGGCGCAAGGTGCGAATGCGGTCGCGGCGACCGGTGAGAATTTTATGCGGGTAACATTGGTGGCCCACGTCCCAGATGATGCGGTCATCAGGCGTGTTGAACACATGGTGCAGAGCCACCGTCAGTTCCACCACGCCCAGGGCGGAGCCCAGATGACCGCCTGTGACCGACACGGCGTCGATCAGCTCGGCGCGAAGTTCATCTGCCATCTGGCGCAGATCACCGTCGGCGATGGCGCGAAGATCAGAAGGCTCGTTGACGGTGTCGAGCAACGGTGTGTCGGGTCGGTTTGGAGTGGAGGCAGTCAAGGAACAGTCCGTGGCTCGTTGGTTGGCTCTAGGCTTGGGTGCGGGCTAAGGGCGTCAGTGTCGCCTTTTGAAGACCCTCTGGCAAGGTGTGTGACAATTTGAAATGTCACATCAGATTTACATATGGGTTTTGGCTTCAGCTATCGAGCGGCTCGGTGCCGGTTGCCTGTCCATTTGCATCAAGTCGAATTTTCTCAACACGTTTCTCAGCTGCGGCCAACTGGTTTTCGCAATGGCGCTTGAGCGTTTCGCCGCGCTCATAGATTGAGATGCTTTCGTCCAAGGCAACATCGCCTTGCTCCAGCTTTCCCACAATGCCTTCCAACTCGGCGATTGCCTGTTCAAAGCTCATCTCTTCGATGGGTGTGTCTTTTGAATTGTCTGGTGCCATGTCGGCCCTCTTTATGCAGTCATTAGCCTTCGTATATGGGCGGCAGCCGATTGCGCCAAGCCCTCGAGATCGTATCCGCCCTCAAGCAGGCTTACTATCCGGCCCTCACATTTTGCATCTGCAACATCGAGCAGCTTGCCCGTGGCCCAGTCAAAATCGTCCTCGGCCAATTTGAGGCCACCCAACGGGTCGCGGTGATGGGCGTCAAAGCCGGCTGAAATGAGAATCAAGTCCGGCGCAAAATCTCGTAACGGGGGCAGAATGCGCGTCTCGAAAGCCTCACGAAACCTGTCTGTACCGTCTCCGGGCGCAAGCGGTGCATTGATCGTCAGGCCCATCGCTCGGTCGCCGCCTTCCTCCCGCAACGCGCCGGAGCCGGGAAACAGCGGCATCTGGTGGGTGGACAGGAACTGCACGCTGTCATCATCCCAAAAGATGTCTTGCGTGCCATTGCCGTGGTGCACGTCCCAATCCACCACCGCCACGCGCTCAGCGCCGTGCTTGTCCTGCGCGTAACGAGCGGCTGCCGCCACGCCATTGAGCAGGCAAAAGCCCATGGCGGTTGTCTTCTCGGCGTGGTGCCCCGGTGGGCGCGCGGCGATAAAGGCGTTGGCAGTGTCTTTTGAGAATACGCCATCAATGGCATCGGTCAGGGCTCCAATCAGACGGTGGAGCGCTTGGCCGGAGCCGGGGCTGATCACTGTGTCTGCATCAATGGCGCCCATGGCGTCTTCATCATCCGCCCCGGCCTCCTGCACCTGCCTGCACGCAAGCTCGATTTCATCGACAAATTCTGCCGGATGAACGCGGGCAAAGGGTGCAAGATCGCCCAGCGGCGCGTCAATGCGTTCGAGCTTCTCGAAATCCTGGTGCTCAAGCGCTTCACGCAGCGCGACAAGCCGTTGGCTGCGCTCGGGATGGCCGGTGGGCGGGCGGTGCTGCTCGAACGCATCATGTGTGTAAAGCCGTGTAGTCATGGTACCAACATAGCGCGCTTTGAGCACGGCAACAGACACGCATTCTTGCGCCCACCGATTTTAGATCGTGCTACCACATCGCCATCGCCTAGTTGGCAGGCAGTTTGAAGGTTGAGCCATCCTTGAGCGCAACCACCACACCATTTGTGGCGTCAAAGTTTCCAGCAATCTCCGCAGCCAATTCAAAGCTGCCAAGCTCTTGCAGCTTGCCACCGGCAAGGCTCATCACTTTCAACCCACGTCGATTGGCTGTGGGCACAACAAGATCTGGCAGTCCATCGCCGTTCCAGTCCAGCGTGGCGCTGAGGCTCAGATTGCGGGACCCGATGGCATGGTTTGAGAAACCGTGCCGCGCCGCCACTTTGTCCAGCCGGTTGGCCAGCATGTCGTCGCCGGTGATGTAGCGCCAGAACTGCAATTCGCCGCCAATATGCGGGGTTTCCACCACGGCGATCTCCATGCGGCCATCGCCATCATAATCGGCAATGCCCGCTACGTTCAGCCAGCGATTGGGCGTACCGATATAAGGGGTCTGCGCCAATCGTGAGAGGCGCTGGGTGCCGTCATCATCGTCCACCAGGCCGTAGACGGCCACCGAGCCGCCGCCGCTGGGTTTGGACTGTAGAACCACAATCTCGAGACCATCATCACGGCCACCATCAAGGTCCTGAGG
>JBCBZX010000153.1:0-7256 GCA_039815105.1 Pseudomonadota bacterium | reverse complement strand
TCGGCACCGGCACAGCCGGTGACATATGGAGACGACCATGGCGGGCACCAAAAACCACGACTATCATATTATCGACCCCAGCCCCTGGCCCTTCCTAGGCTCCATGGGCGCTCTGGTCATGGCTTTTGGCGGCGTCGTGTGGATGCAGTCACTCAAGGGCGGCGATTTTATTGGTCTCACCGGCCCTTGGCCTTTTCTGATCGGGCTGGCCATCGTGCTTTACACCATGTTCGGCTGGTGGAATGACACGATCAAAGAGTCAAAGGCGGGCGACCATACGCCGGTCGTGCAGCTTCACCTGCGCTACGGCATGATCATGTTCATCGCCTCGGAGGTCATGTTCTTCGTCGCGTGGTTCTGGGCATTTTTCGATGCCTCTTTGTTTGCGGACGAAGCCATTCAGGTTTCCCGAGTGGAATATACCGGCGCGCAATGGCCGCCCAAGGGTCTGGAGGTTCTCGACCCTCTGCATCTCCCGCTGTTCAACACAATCATTTTGCTGTTGTCGGGTACGACTCTTACATGGGCTCACCACGCGCTGATCCATGATGACAAGAAGACCATGAAAAACCTTCTGGCCATCACGATTGCATTGGGCGCGCTGTTCATGGGCGTGCAGGCCTACGAATATGCCGTGGCCAGCGGGTTTATTTCATTCTCCGGCAGCCTCTATGGCGCGACATTCTACATGGCCACCGGTTTCCATGGTTTCCACGTGGCGGTGGGCGCGATCTTCCTGTTCGTCTGCCTGATCCGGGCCATGCGGAACTCATTTACGACAGAGAAGCATTTCGGATTTGAAGCGGCGGCGTGGTATTGGCACTTCGTCGATGTGGTCTGGCTGTTCCTTTTCTTCGCCGTTTACATCTGGGGTTCTTGGGGCGCTACGTACCACTAGCTCTCTTCGGGTTATGGTTTGTAAACGGGCGGCGAGCGAAAGTTTGTCGCCCGTTTCATTGGGAGAAAGCATGGCTGGCCCTACCTCTAAAGACAAAGCGCTTTATGCCCCGGTGCCGCCATTCAAAACGGCATTGGCCGCGCGGTGCCCGCGTTGTGGCCAAGGTAAATTATATTCCGGTCTGCTCAAACCCGCGACCGGTTGCAGCCATTGCGGCCTGGACTACAGCTTTGAAGATGCCGGTGATGGCCCCACAGTCTTTGTGACTTTGATCGTGGGATTTGTGGTGGTGGGCGCCGACATCTATGCGGAGTTTGCGTTGGGCGTACCGCTCTGGGTGCACTTCGTGCTGTGGCCACCTGTGTTGGCGGTGTTTGGCTTTTGGACTCTGAGGCTAACCAAGAGCCTTCTCATCGTCCTGCAATATCAAAACGACGCCCATGAGGGTGGTGTCGATCGATGAGTGACAGCAGAAGATCATCTTCTCTTGTGCTGGTGACGCTGGTCATGTTGGCCGCGCTCGGCTGTCTGATCGCGTTGGGGACCTGGCAGGTTTTTCGCCTTGAATGGAAGCAAAAGCTGATAGAGGAAACAAACGCACGGGTGGCAGGTCCGCCCCAGCCTTTGGAGGTGATCCAAGCTCGGTTTGCCGATACGGGGGATGTGGATTACTACCCAGTTCGCCTTCAGGGCCGGTTTTTGGAGGGTGAGGCGCATTATCTCAACACGCTTGATGGCGTTTCAGGCTGGAATATCTATGCGCCGTTTGAGCTGGCCAGTGGTGAAGTGGTGATTGTTAATCGCGGTTTCGTGCCGGACGCCATTAAAGAAGCCGACCTCCGCGAGCCCCCCCCGCAGATCGTTGTTGAACTGACAGGTCTGAGCCGAAACGCACCGAGCGAGAAGCCGTCTCCTATTCTGCCCAATAATGACCAGAGCAAAAACCAATTCTTCTGGCGGTCCATCAGCAATATGGCGTCGGTGATCGGTCTGAAACAGCAGGAGCGATCCTATTTGCCGTTCTTTGTTGATGCCGGTGCTGCGGCCACGCCGCCAAGCGGTTGGCCCCGCGCGGGCACCACGCGCATCAGCTTCTCGAACAACCATTTGCAATACGTCATCACATGGTATGGCCTCGCTCTCGCGCTGGTGGGTGTCTATATAGCGTTTGTGCGCAAACGGATGAAAGAGACGAGCGATGGTTGATGATGCAGCCGGCAAGCCGCCACTCACCCTCGTGCTGTGCGAGCCGCGCGGGTTTTGCGCAGGTGTTGACCGGGCGATTCAAATTGTCGTGCTGGCGCTCAAAAAGTACGGGGCGCCTGTCTATGTGCGCCACGAGATTGTGCATAACAAATATGTGGTGGACGGCCTGAAAGCCAAAGGCGCGATCTTTGTCAAAGAGCTTGATGAGATACCACAGACCGACCAGCCGGTGATTTTCTCCGCCCATGGCGTGCCAAAATCTGTGCCCGCAAATGCCGAAAAGCGTAACCTTCTTTACCTCGATGCCACTTGCCCGCTGGTCTCCAAGGTGCATAAGCAGGCGCTTCGTCATATCCGCAACAATCGACATGTCGTTCTGGTTGGTCATGCCGGCCACCCTGAAGTTGTGGGCACTATGGGGCAGGTGCCAGAGGGCACCATGACGCTGATTGAGACCCCGGAAGAGGCCCGCAGCCTGCAGGTGCCAGAAGGTCAGGGGCTGGGATATGTCACCCAAACCACCCTGTCCGTGGATGACACCAATGATGTTGTGACGGCGCTGGAAGAGACTTTCCCGAACATGGAGGCGCCGGCTGGCGAGAGCATTTGTTATGCCACCACAAACCGCCAAGAGGCTGTCAAATTGGCGGCCCCCGGTTGCGATATGTTTTATGTGGTGGGTGCCACGAACTCTTCCAATTCCAAACGTCTGGTCGAGGTTGCAACCCGTGAAGGGTCCGCAGATGCCGCCTTGGTGGCTGATCACAAGCAGGTTCAGTGGGACAAAATCGCTAACGCAAAGCGGATCGGCATTTCGGCTGGCGCATCTGCGCCAGAACTGTTGGTGGATGAACTGATCGAAGCCTTCAAAGCTCGCTATGCGGTGACTGTCGATATTGCCATGTTTGCGCAGGAGAATGAGTTGTTTCCCGTGATGCGCTCCATCCGCGACACGCCGCTGGAGACGGCGGATATGGCGTTTGTGAATGGGGACGTTGCGCCGCGCCCACAGACCCGCGCTGCTCTGACCGACTGACGGAATATAGGTATGGCCGTTTATACAGACATCGCAGAGGACGAACTGCGGGCATTTCTCGCGGACTATGACGTTGGCGAACTGTTGTCCTATAAGGGTATCGCCGAAGGCGTGGAAAACTCGAATTTCCTGCTCCACACATCGTCAGGCAGTTACATTCTGACGCTCTATGAGAGCCGGGTGAATGCCGATGATTTGCCCTTCTTCATTGGCCTGATGGATCATCTTGCCGGAACCGATGTGACGGCTCCTCGGCCGCTGCAGACCAAGTCTGGCAGTTCGCTTGGCCATCTTGCCGGGCGCCCGGCGGCCATTGTCACATTTTTGGAGGGTATGTGGCCAAGGCGGGTTAAGCCCCACCATTGCCATGAAGTGGGGGCCACACTGGCCAAACTTCACAGGGCTACCCAAGACTTCACCATGACTCGACCCAACGGTCTGACGGTGGGCGACTGGCGTCCCATCTCAGACGCTTCAGCCTCGCGGGCGGACAGTGTCGTCCCCGGGCTGAAGACGGAGATGGCAACCAGCCTTGCCCGCCTTGAGGCGCGGTGGCCAACTGATCTGCCCACGGGCACCATTCACGCCGACCTCTTCCCTGACAATGTGTTCTTCCTCGGCGAGGAGATGGCCGGGCTGATCGACTTCTATTTCGCCTGCACGGATCTGCTGGCTTACGATCTTGCAATCTGCCTGAATGCCTGGTGCTTTGAAACCGACCACATGTTCAACGTCACCAAGGCGCGGGCTTTGTTCGAAGGTTACCAGTCGGTCCGCGCCCTGGAGCCGAGTGAGGTTGCTGCCCTTCCACTCCTCGCTCAAGGTGCTGCCATGCGCTTCCTCGTCACCCGCCTGAACGATTGGCTGAATGTGCCTCCGGGCGCTCTCGTGGTGCCCAAAGACCCGCGAGAATATGTTGTGAAGCTGAGGTTTCACAGTGTGATTGATCATCCCTCCGCCTATGGCCTCGATTTATGAGTATCGAAATCTGGACCGACGGCGCTTGCTCGGGCAATCCCGGCCCCGGAGGGTGGGGCGCCATTTTGCGTTCTGGCGAGCATGAGAAGGAGCTCAGCGGAGGTGAGGTTCTCACCACCAACAACCGTATGGAACTCATGGCGGCCATAGAAGCGCTCAACGCTATCAAGCGGCCCAGTGACGTTACGCTTTGGACCGACAGCACTTATGTGAAGGGCGGTATTACCGGCTGGATCGCAGGCTGGAAGCGCAATGGCTGGCGGACATCGGCCAAAAAACCGGTCAAGAATGAAGATCTATGGCGATTGCTCGATGAAGCGGTCCAGCGCCATCGCATTGAGTGGCGGTGGGTCAAAGGCCATGCAGGCCAGGCCGAGAACGAGCGCGCGGACGAACTGGCGCGTCAGGGGATGGCACCGTACAAACAGTGAAGGTGGAAGCGCGCTAAGCGTGGCCCACTTGGCCGGACAGCTGCATGGCGTCTACGCCGATGGCGGAGAGGGCAAGCCGATAACGATCTTCCGGCGGCGCTGAAAACAGAACGTCAGGATCGGCCGGGCAGACCAGCCAGCCATTGTCCGCAATCTCTTCTTCCAATTGCCCCGCGCCCCAGCCGGAATATCCCATGGCGATAAGCGCTCGTGAAGGGCCGGTGCCGCGCGAAATCTGGCGCAGCACATCCAGGGTGGTGGTGAGCGCAACGCCCCCTGCAACGGGCACAGTTGTCGAGACAAAGAAGTCGTTAGAGTGCAGAACGAAGCCGCGATGCTGCTCCACCGGGCCGCCGCTGAAGACTTCGATTAGCCCATCGCGATTGTTTCTGACCACGCGTTGGGGTTCCGTGCTCTCCTCGCCCGCCAAGGCAAGTTCTTTGAGCAGGTCTTGGAATGCGAAATCATCATGGCGCTGATTGGCCACAAGCCCCATGGCACCTTGGGAACTGTGGGAACAGATATAGATTAGGGTGTGCTGGAAGCGCGGATCAGGCATGCCCGGCATCGCGACCAGAAAACGGCCCTGATACTCACTGTCTGACTGTAGGTTTCCAATGCTCATGACCAAAGTGTGTCGCAGGTCTAAGGGGCTGGCAACCATCGCATCAGTTGAACATCGCGTCGATTAGCTCTCAAGCGCCGCTTCTGCGGTTTCAAAAAATGGTCGGCGCCAACAACATAGGTAACAGAATCACAGTGTTATGACCGGATGTGTGCAGTTGTGCCTTGGCGTTTGCATGGTCCAGAGGCACGGTCACTTCATGCAAAAATACCTAATATATGGTCTCGCCACTGCTGGAGTGTTGGCTGTTTTCTCGTCTAACGAGAGTTTGGCTGGCGAAATTGGGCCGACAGCAAGCATTGAACAATCATCCGCACTGTTGTTGATCGCCCCCCCGGACGATGATCAAATGGTCCGTGGCGCGATCAAATTGACGTTGTCCGATGGCTTCAAGACCTATTGGCATGTTCCAGGCGACGGCGGACTGCCTCCGCTGATAGAGATCGATGGTCAGCCCATAGAGGTACGGCTTCCGGCACCCACGCGCTACATTGATCAATATGGTGAAGCGCTGGGGTATAAGGATGAAGTTGCGATCACCTTTGAGGTGCCAAAGCCGCAAAGCGATTTGGTGGAACTGGACATGCTTGTAGGCGTGTGTGCCGATATCTGCATTCCCTTCATTGCGAAACTAAAAGCACCAGTGCCTGCGGACATGATGCCGCGAACTCGGTTCGCCCTGGATGACGCGTTTGATGCTTTGCCATTGAGTTTTGACGCAGACCTTGGCGTCAATTCGGTGCGGGCGTTTTCCGGTGCCTCTGGCGATAATGGCGGCGAGATCGGGCTCACCGCGGGCCTGTCGTTGCCCGCTGACATTGACCTTGATGAGGTTGACCTTTTTGTCCGGTTGCCGGGTCCAGACGAGTTCTTTCCCCGCGCTGCGACCATTGTCAGGGTGCCCGGTGGGGCCGAAGCTGTGGTGAAGATCACCACCGATCTCACCCTTGACGAGCTGACCAACAAACGCGCAACTTTTACACTGGTTTCTGGGGACCGTTCAGTTGAAGGCGACCTGTTGCTGCACTAGCTCCTAACGCAGTCGGGCGCATGGCGTGCCGACCCTCGATTTCTCTGTTGGAAGCACACATTATGACCATCACCGTTGGCGATAAGCTGCCTGCACACACCTTTGCCACGCCCACCAATGACGGCCCCGGAGAAGTGTCCACCGCCGCGCTTACCGATGGGAAGACGCTGGTCATGTTCGGCGTTCCTGGCGCATTCACGCCCACCTGCAATGCCAACCATCTGCCCGGCTATGCGGAACATTTCGACACGCTCAAGGAGGTCGGTGCTGATGAAATCGCCGTTGTAGCCGTCAATGATGTGTTCGTGATGGGCGCCTGGCAAGACGCCGCCTCCGGCGCGGACCGCATTCACTTTTTGGCCGATGGCAGCGCAGATTTTACCAGCAAGATTGGCATGGACCTCGACCTCACCGCCCATGGGCTTGGCAAACGCAGTAAGCGCTTCTCAATGATCGTGCGCGACGGTGAAGTTGTTGCGCTGAATGAAGAAGAAAACCCCGGTGAAGTCGACGTAACCGGCGCTGCGACCATCATTGAGCAATTGCGCGGCTGACATAGCGTAAACCCGATTGTGCGCTGGGCGCCCTTATTGGGCGGCCCGGCGTTGGTCGGCCAGCAAACTCGCTGCCTCCTCAGCACTCATGGGTTTTCCGAATAGGAAGCCTTGTGCGTACTCACATTGCAATTGAGTGAGCTCCAACAGGTCGCTCTCGAACTCTGCGCCCTCGGCCACCACGGCCATATCCAGATCATGGGCCAGTGTCACAATAGAGCGTAGAATGACGGGTGCACCGGCCACCTCGCCGGAGCCGCGCAGAAATGCCTTGTCGATTTTGATCGTGTCGAAAGGAAACCGCGTCAGATAGGCGAGCGAAGAATAGCCGGTTCCGAAATCATCCATCGACAGACCAGCGCCCAATTCCTTGAGCTTGTGCAGCACATCTCTGGCAAACTCCGGGTTGCTCATCACAAGGCTTTCGGTCAACTCAAGCTTCAGCGTTTGCGGCGTCAGGGCGTGGCGTTTCATCACCGCCGCTACATCGGAGATGAT
>JBCBZX010000014.1:0-20145 GCA_039815105.1 Pseudomonadota bacterium | reverse complement strand
GGCGCACCGGCATCCTGGACCCATGCGAATATGCAGGCGGACAGGGCCATATTAGCAGCACCGGACAGGTCAATTTCGCCGGAGATGATGACCATTGTCAGCACCAGGGCCACGATCGACATTTCTGCAGTGAGCGTGAAGCTGCGCAAGATGTAATTTACATCCAGAAAGAAGGGCGACAGGATGCTGGCACCCACCAGCCCGAACACCAAAAGAAGCAGCGTCATGGTTTCTGGCCGCACCAGCAGGACGTGCCATGTCGGCCGGGCCGGCGCCTGCTCGCGGGCCGCTGTTTGCGGTGCACTTGGAACTGTTGCGCCGGTTGTCACTGACTTGCCCCCGCATTGGCGCCCTTGAGCGACACGATCCCGCGCTGGCGCACCGAGCGATCGATCAGCAGCGCCACAAGAATGACGGCGCCATAGATCGCGTTTTGAGTGGAGCCCGGTATACCGAGCAGCGGCAGTGCTGCCGCCACGCAGCCTAGAAGTAAGACGCCAAGCACAGTGCCGGACACTGTTCCCAGACCACCATTGATAGACACGCCACCAATCACCACGGCAGCGATGACCTGAAACTCGAACCCTGCGCCCGTGTTGGATGGGTTCACGAAACCCCAGCGGCTTGCGTAGAGAATGCCAGCGAGCCCACTCAGTGCACCGGCCAGAGTGAAGACGACCAGGGTCACTTTGGTGACATTGATGCCGCGCAGCGGCGCCGCATCGGGGTTTGAACCCATGGCATATATCTGCCTGCCCAATTGCGTGTGCCTTGCGATGGCCCACGTCATCACGGCGACGCCGAAGGCGATGATGATGATCCAAGGAATGTCGAAGAAGGGCGAGCCACGGGACATGTCCTTAAGCTCCGACGGAATAGACGAGCGGTTGATCTGGCGCGCGTCGGAAATGATGAAAGTCAGGCCGCGATAAAGGCTCAGCGTGCCCAGCGTGACGATGATTGAGGGCAATTTGAACAGCGTCACCAATGCGCCGTTCATCAGGCCCAGAACAGCACCGGTCACAATGGCAATGGGAAAGCCCCAAAGCCAGAACATGTCGGGATAGTCACGGTAGATGAGCCCGGCGACCATGGCTGAAAATCCGAGCATGGAGCCGATGGACAGGTCCACGTGACGCGCCACCAGAACCAGCATCTGGGCCATCGCGCCGATGAGCACAAGCGGTACCAAAAGCAGGATGATGCGCAGACTTTGCAGTGTCCAGAATTGCGGCTTGTAAAGCCCGACCGCGAGGATGAACAGCACGATCATGACGGCAATGCCGGTTTCTCGACGGCTGAGAAGAGAGCGAAGGAAGGTCATGCTGCCACCCCACGATTTCCACCTTTGGATCGCGGTACGGCCGCCTGCATGATGACTTCCTGCGACGCCTCAGAGCGAGGAATCTCCGCCGTCAGTTCGCCTTCGGACATGACTAGGACGCGATCGCACAAGGCCAGAAGCTCAGGCAGCTCCGAAGAGATGAGTAGAATCGCCCTTCCAGCCGCCGCAAGGTCGCCAATCATGTCGTAGAACTCAGCTTTGACCCCGATATCGATGCCCCGCGTGGGTTCATCAAGAATGAGAATGTCGGGCTCCGTGAGCAGCCAGCGGGCCAAAATGACCTTCTGCTGATTGCCGCCGGACAGCTCCACAATCGGCTGGCGCAGAGATGCCAGTTTGATCGACAAGTCTCTAACTGACTGTTCGGCCAGCCGCCTTTCCCCGGAACTCTGAATGAATCCCGATGGCGCGATTTTCCCCGGAACGGCGGCTGTAAGATTGTGCTCGACCGACAGGGTCGCGAAAATTCCAGCGGCGGCACGATCCTCGGGCACGAACGCCACGCCCCGGGAGATCGCGTCTGCGGGCTTCTCGATCGCGGTCGGCTCCCCATGGATCAAGATCTGTCCCGATGACGCCGGCTCTATACCGAACATGGCCTTGGCAACGTCGGTGCGCCCCGCACCTACCAGCCCAGCCAGCCCCAATATCTCGCCCTTACGAAGAGTGAAACTGACATCCGAGAATGCCCCGTGCCGAGACAAGTTTTGCACCTCGAGCACAATGTCGGTGACGTCGGCTTCATGCTTGCGCATATACTGGCCGACCGTGCGACCGATCATCAGACGGATGATCTCGTCATCATCGATCTCGTCAATGCCACGCGTGCCGATGTGCGCCCCGTCACGGAAGATCGTCACCCGGTCGCACAGCGCCCGCACTTCCTCAAGCCTATGGGAAATGAAGATGATGGTCCGGCCTTCGTCGCGAAGCTGCCGCGCGATGGCGAAGAGCGTCTCAACCTCGTTTGGCGTCAGCGGCGCGGTCGGCTCGTCCATGATGATGAGACGGCTGTCAGATGCGAGGGCGCGGGCGATCTCGACCATTTGCTGATTTGCTATGGAGAGGCCACGCATGGGCGTGTCGACATCCAGCGTCACACCAAGAAGATCAAGGTGTTTGCGGGCTTCAGCGCGAATGCTTGACCATGGCACGCGGGACAAGAGCCCCCCGCCACGGCCACTGGAGGCGCGGCGGCCCATGACGATGTTTTCCGCAACCGAGAGGTCGGGAAAGGAAACTGGCTCCTGGTGAATAAGGGCGATGCCGTGCTTCTGGGCGATGATTGGGCTGGACACCGTGATCGGCACCCCCTCCATCTTCAGATCGCCCCGGGTAGGCTGATGCACACCGGCGAGAATCTTTGCAAAGGTTGACTTGCCTGCACCATTCTCGCCCAGAAGGGCGTGGATTTCACCGTGATGCAGATCCACATGGACGTCCGACAGAACTTCAACGCCGCCAAACTTCTTGGAGATGCCCCTGGCCTCGATGAACATTGGTCCAGCCATGACTAAGCTTCACCCGAACTTGGCACTGGCGCCTCGGCATGAATGAGGCCTTGTGATTTCAGATCTGCCCAGAAAGTCGCGGGAATGGCCGCCCCCATTGACTGCACATTGGCCGCAATCTCCTCAGACTTGGCCGCGCCGGGAATGATGGCAGCGACGGCAGGATGAGCGAGAGGGAACTGTAAAGCAGCGGCCTGCAGCGAAACGTCATGGGCCGCGCAGACCTCTTCGAGGCCTTTGACCTTGGCCAGAACCTGATCGCTCGCCGATCCGTAATTATAATGAGCATTGCCTCCAGACCCTGTAGCAAGCACGCCGGACGCAAATGGTGCGCCTATGATGACGCTCACATTCTTGTCGAGGCAGGCCTTCATGCCCGTTTGGAGACTGCCCTGATCAAGGAGCGTGTAGGGCATGGCGACCAATGCGAAATCCAGTTCCACATCCTGCGCCAAGCCCGCCAACTGGTCGGCCATGTTGACGCCCATGCCATAGGCTCCGATGTCGCCGGATGATTTGAGTTCTTGCAGGGCTCGGATGCCACCGTTTTTTAACGCTGTCGTGTGCGCCGCCATCGCCTCGGGGTCGTGGTAGCCCTTGTCGAGATCATGGATAATGAGTGCATCCACCGTGTCGAGCGCGAGCCTTTGCAGGGCCTGCTCATATGACCGCATGATGCCATCATAGGAATAATCGAAACGGACCTCGAAATTCAGGCCGCCAGCCCACGGGCCACGGTCGAAGGCCTTTGGATCCGCAGGCCGGCGAAGCGTGCGGCCAACTTTGGTGCTGACTAAAAAATCAGCCCGCTCGCAGGTGCGCAGAAAACCTCCCAGGCGATGCTCGGCGAGGCCGCGGCCATACCAGGGCGCTGTGTCATAGTAGCGGACCCCGGCGTCCCATGCCGTGGTGAGTGTAGCCTGGGAAACGGCCTCATCCACTTGGCCATAGAGCTCGCCAATGTGCGCCGTGCCCATGCCAAAAACGGGCAGTTTCAGCGCAGTGCCACCTACTTTTCGCATTTCGAAATCGACTTTCGGCAAAGCCAGCCTCCTCCTGCCTGCGCCTCAAATTGACCACCATGAGGGCCGAGACTAGTATTGTTGTCAGACAAAAATTTGTTTGACAAGTCTGTTTTTCGAAGGTCATTTGGATGGGTAGCTGATTAGTGGAGAGGGATGATGGCAAAGATCACGGACGTCCGAACGACCATCTGGGAGTGGATCGGGGACGTCGCGCCAATGCCTCCACACTTCTGCACGACGGCGGGCGATCTCGTCTCCGACGTATCCGGCTCGATCGCCGGTTTCAGGTTTCTGGGATGGCTGGTCGTCGAGATCGAATGCGATGACGGAACCATAGGCATTGGCAATGCTGCCCTTTCGCCCCACGCTACCAAAACCACCATCGACACTTACCTCAAGCCGCTATTGGTCGGCGCGGACCCGATGGATAGTGAGTACCTCTGGGAAAGCATGTATCGCCGGACCTTGCCCTTCGGGCGCAAGGGCATCGGCATGACGGCAATTTCTGCGGTGGACCTGGCGTTGTGGGACGCCAAGGGCAAACTACTCGACCAGCCGGTTTTCAAGCTCCTTGGCGGGCGCACCAAGCCAAAGATCGAGACCTATGCCAGTCGGCTCTACAGCCAACCGCTGGACAGCCTTTTCAAGGAAGCCAAGGCCTATGCTGAACAGGGCTTCAAGTCCGTCAAAATGCGTTTCGGCTGGGGCCCAAAGGACGGGATCGAAGGCATCGGCAAGAACGTTAATCTTGTGAAGACGGTCCGTGAGGCGGTGGGCGACACTGTCGACATCATGGGCGACGCCTACATGGGTTGGAACGTTGAATATGCCAAGCGAATGCTCCGTGCACTCGAACCGCTGAACATGCGCTGGGTCGAAGAACCGGTCATATCAGACGACCTCGCCGGATATGCCGAACTCAGGGCCATGAACAAGGTGTCCATCTCCGGCGGAGAGCACGAATACACGATCCACGGCTTCCGGCAGGCGCTGGAGCTTGGCTCATTCGATATCGCCCAGTTCGACGTTAATCGCGTCGGCGGCATAACGGCTGCGCGCAAGATTGCCGCCATGTGCGAGGCCGCCGATGTGCTGGTGATTCCCCATGCGGGGCAGATGCACAATTATCACATCACCATGTCTTCCTTTGCAGCACCTATTTCGGAGTATTTTCCGATGGTGCCTGTGGAAGTGGGCAATGAGCTGTTTTGGTACATCTTCGATGGGGAGCCCGTGGCCGAAAATGGCTACATAAATCTCGCGGACGACAAGCCCGGATTCGGGCTGACGCTGCAGACGCCGGACCCGGCGGAATTCAAGCTGACGAGTTGATTGATGCCTGAATTCCCCATCATCGACACGCACCTGCACATCTGGGATATGGAGCGACTGAACTATTCGGCCTTTATGGGCCATCCCTTATTCGGGCGCACCTACACGATCGAAGACTATCAGCGGGACAGCGGCGAACTCGACGTAGAAGCCATGGTCTTTGTCGAGTGCTATGCGGACTTTGACGCCGAAGGGGGCCAATACATTGAAGAGATCGAGTTCGTCGAGGAAAGCGCTCGCCGCGACCGCCGGATCAAAGGCATTGTGCCCATGGCTCCGCTCGAGAGGGGTGAGGCAGCCCGCCCACTTCTCGAACAGATGCGCGACCGGCACCCCATGGTCAAGGGCATCCGCCGGATCATGGAGTTTGACGACGATCCCCGCACCCTCACCCTGTCACCGGCATTCATTGACGGCGTGAACCTACTCGGTGAATTTGGCTGGCACTTTGAGATCAACGTCAATCACACGCAAATGGACATCATCCGTGAGTTCGTCCAGCACGTGCCGGACGTTCCGATGATCCTCGATCATTGCGGTAAGCCGGGCATCCTACAGGGCAGGATAGAACAGTATCGCGAAGATATTGCAGATCTCGCCAGCCATCCGAATATCTGGTGCAAACTGTCCGATTTGCCCCCCTATGCAGACCCGGAACACTGGACCGAAAGCGATCTGCGGCCCTATATCGACGCCACCTTCGAGAGCTTCGGGTTCGACCGCACGATCTATGCCGGAGACTGGCCGATCTGTCTTCAGGCGACGAGCCTGACGAGGTGGGTGCAAGTGCTCGACAATGCGCTTGAAGGGACGCCCGAACGGGACAAGCGGAAATTCTACCGCGACAATGCCAACGGCTTTTACAGGCTGGGGCTTTAGGGGGATCATAGGTTTGGCAAACGCCGCAAAGAAACAGGTGCAGGAGTTTGACGCGTTTTCAGCGCTGGTGGCAGAACAGAACTCCCGCGAGACAACCACCCCCTCCCAGGGCTCCATGCTCGCGCGAACCTCCATTTCGGAGCAAGTGTCCGACCGCATCCTGGCCATGCTGAAATCCGGCAATCTGAAAGCCGGTGACAAGATGCCGACGGAAGCACAGATGTGCCGCGCCTTCGGAATTTCGCGGCCGCCCCTGCGCGAGGCCCTGAAGGCGCTCACACTGATGGGTGTCCTCGAAAGCCGTCAGGGCGGCCGCTACACCGTCACCGACCTGTCGCCCAGCCGGTTGGTGACGCCGTTTTCCATCCTGCTTTCAGTGCAGGACTATGATGTGCACGTTCAATCGGAAGCGCGGACTGTGGTTGAACTTGAGCTGGTGCGGTTCTGCACGGAACGCGCCACGGATGAGCATTGCGAGCGCATTATGGTACTTGCGGGGGAAGGCCGAGCCTTTCATGACAATCCGATCGGTTTCCGCCTTAACGATATGGAGTACCATCAGGCGATCATGGCGGGCGCAGAAAACCCGCTCCTCGCGACAATCTCTGACGGACTGTACAACGTCGCAGTGGAGGCACGGCGGCTGGCCAGTTCGACCCCAGGTGTTATCGAAGTGTCCGTCGATCAGCACATACGCGTGGCGAATGCCATCGCAGAACGCGATGCGGCCACCGCCGTGAGCGCCTATCGCGAACACCTTGCCCATGTGCGCGACACGACCATCCACGCCATCAGCCAGCTGTCGGAGTAACACCATGCCTGAACAGATCGCGTTTCGAATGAACCTCAACGCCGGTGAAGCGGCGGAATATGAAAAGCGCCATGACGAGATATTCCCCGAGCTGGCGGCTGCTCTGAAAGACGCTGGGATTTCGGATTATTCGATTTGGCATGATCCGAACTCCGACCATCTATTCGGCATACTCAACCGCTCCGATGATCACACCATGGACGCGCTACCGGATCTCGAGATCGTCAAACGCTGGTGGGCGTTTATGGCGGACGTGATGGAAACCGACGCCCACAACGTGCCTACGCAGATCCCCCTCAAGCGCGTCTTCTACCTGGCTTGATCGAAGATGAGCCGTTCCTTTCGCATTAAAGACGTCCGCGTCTTCACGGTTTCGAAGTCCAGCAAGGGCGGCGACTATTTCAATCAGGGCGACGGTGAGCACTGGCTTGTCGACAGCCTGATTTCGACGCCTATGTCGACCTTCCCCGCCTATCGCGAAAAGCGAACCAGTTGGGGTATCAACGTCCTCGGATCGATTGTTGTCGAGATCGAGGCGGAAGATGGGGCCGTGGGCGTCGCGACGGGCACCGGAGGGGTGCCATCGGCCTGGCTGATCGAACGGCATCTGTCCCGCTTTCTCGTTGGGCAGGATGCACGCGCGACCAATCTGATCTGGGATCAGATGTACAGGGCGTCGCTGCCCTACGGCCGCAAGGGCATCACCATCATGGCCATCAGTGCAGTGGATCTCGCGCTTTGGGACTTGTTGGGCAGGGTCCGGGGGGAGCCGGTCTATGGGATGATCGGCGGCCCGGCGCGCACGACGATCGACTTTTACTGCACAGGACCGAACACGGGCTTCATCAAGGAAAGCGGCTTTTGGGGAGCAAAAGTGCCTCTGCCCCATGGGCCGGGCGATCGGCACGAAGGCCTTGAGAAGAATGTTGAGTTTCTACGCGCCCACCGGCAGGCCATCGGGGACGGCTTTCCACTGATGGTCGACTGCTACATGTCGCTGACAGTGCCCTACGCGATAGAACTCGCCGAGGCCTGCAAGGATCTCGATATCGCCTGGTGGGAGGAGGTCCTGTCACCCGAGGATGTGGACGGCTATCGCCGCATCCGCCAAGCCCACCCGACGCTGAAATGGACTACGGGAGAGCATGAATATACACGCTTTGGCTTCCGGCCGCTGATCGAAGAACGGCTGATCGACATCCTGCAACCGGACGTCATGTGGGTCGGTGGCCTGACAGAAACTTTGCGGATCGCCTCCCACGCATCCAGCCTTGATATTCCGATCATCCCGCACGGTAGCGGGCCATACTCCTACCATCTGATCGCCAGCCAGACGGCCGACCCTTTGTGTGAATACGTCACAACAGATTCGAAAGGCTTGTCGATAATGCCAGTGTTTGGCGATCTCTTCGAAGGTGAACAGATACCTGTTGACGGAAAGATCGTGCTCAATGACCGTCCTGGCTTTGGTATGACACTTGCGGATCGGGCCGCGCTGGCTAAGCCGGTCTACTGACCACACTGCCCTAACTTCCAATTTTTGAACAGCGGGTTGCCTTCGGAGATCAGTTTGATGGGGCATCCACCCTGGCCGTGACGCCGCCGGTGGATGCCAGCTTCTCGGCTTCTTCAGACCCGATGTTCGAACGCATGGTTTCGACCTGCGGGCAATACATATCATCGGACGGCATCTACGGTGTCGGCCCAAGGCCGCTGTACAGACCTTTGGGAGTTGAATCTCCAACATGCGCACAAAGCCACAGCTCCATTTAATGTCTGCGCGACATTACCCTGCTGATCGGCGAAATCATTTGCGGAGCGGGCACGAAGGTGTGTTCAGAACCTCTTCACGTATAAAGGAATGGTTTGATCCAAGCCGTAGGCAACCTCCCAGTCGCTGCGCTTCTTTTCGCGCATTGGACAGCGCCTCAGAACAACTGTGCCCACGCCCGAAAAACTCGATGCTTCCGGTGCCAATAGTGCTTCTGCAACGATACCTCACTCCCGTTTGAATTGGTGGAACACGGGGTGGTGGAGGATTGACAGTCCGATCTGTGAGTTTCGAACCCGTTGGTGTTTGATTGGCAGACACACGACGGATGTCTGTCGCTGGAATTCGTGCAGTGCAGTTGCGAAATCCCGCACCGATCTGCTTCTTATCAAAGTGTGTGAAGCCTATTCTAGGGTGATAGCAAACGGCGTAATAGCGATCGTTTTTTTTGCCATTGCGACCCTGCCAATGAGTTGCGCGACTATTGTCGCCCAGGGCCTCAATGCGCGAGATGTCATAGGGGTGGTCTCGCGGCAAATAACGATACTGATCTAAAACCAGTGCACCGTTCGCGTCGCGATTGACTCCGAAGAAGTGCATGTAGTCATTTTTCCATCCTGTCCTGATGGCGATTAGGTGGCGCCCGCTACGCACGTCTCCGCATGTGAGTGCGCCATCCTTTCCCCCCATTTCGGATCGCCCCTCATCGTAGGCGAGGTAGGCAAGGCCAGTTTTGGTATCAACGATCTCAATCAGGTCGCCGCGCCTGCCCGCGATGCGCACTTCAACGGACGGCGCTTTTGTCGTGCACACATGTTTCAGCGGTTCGTCTGCCGCTGCCGTTTTCAAGCCTGAAAACATCGCGATAATTAAAAGAACCCGCTTCATAACAACACTCCTTGCTAAACCTTTAGGCTCCGGCTCCGCTGTCGATCTGGTCATTTGCGCAAACGTCTAGGCAACCTTGGCGCTGGCAACTCCGTTTCGGCATGATGCAGCGATGGTCGTGAGTTCGTCGATGTCGGCCTTTGTGTGTTCCGACATTAGCTGGATGCGCCACCGACACGCATTTTTGGCAACCGCTGGGTACTCAACCAGATTGACAATCGCGCCCGAGCGCATAGCTCGATTTGTCATCAAGCGAGATGTTTCGTTGTCTCCCAGGATCACGGGCACAATGGCACTTGGTTCCCCAAGAAGTTCAAAGCCAAGTGCCGACAGTTGATCGCGCGCGTATAGTGCGTTGTTCATGAGGCGGTCTCGCCGGACCTTACCCTCGTCGCTTTGAACGATGTCGAGACACGCCAACACTGTTGATGCCTGCACCGGCGACAATGCATTTGAGAAAGTTAGCGGCCCGCAGCCATACCGCAAAGCCCATTTGAGGGCGGGATGATCGGAGGCTACAAACCCGCCATTGGAGGCAAAGGTCTTTGAGAAGGAGCCCATAACGATATCGACTCCCCCGAGGGCGTTTTGAATTTCGAGAAACCCGCGCCCATTGTCGCCAATCGCGCCAAGATCGTGCGCCACATCGACGAGCAAAGTCGCCTGATACTGGCGGCAGATAGCCTGCATCTCAGGGATGTTGGCGACATCGGAATCCATCGAAAAAAGAGTTTCTGTGACGACCAAGATACCGGCGTCGGGGTCGGATTGACGAATACGCTTCAGTCGGCGCTCGACGCCTTCACTCGAACAATGGGGGAACCGATGAACATTGGCCGTCGAAAGGCCAGCCGCTTCCTGCAGACACGCATGCGCAAGAACGTCAATGACGATGTGGTCGCTTGGCTTGATTAAGGCTCGAATGGTGCCAAAACCCGCGCCCCACCCGGTTGGAAACACTGTCGCATCCGCAGTTTCGACAAATGCGGCAAGGCGCTGTTCGAGCTCCAGTGTTTTGCGTGTGAGCCCCATAAGCGCAGCGGATCCTGCGGAATGCACACCGAGGGCATCAGCGGCATCCTTGGCAGCTTCGACAATACGATGGTTGTGCGAGAGGCCCAAATAGTCCTGAGACGCGAAATTTACACCCTGATACGCTCGGCCCCGGCGATCATAGGCGGTCAAGCGCGGCGCGATGGCAGACCCGGTGTATTTGCAAAAGGGCTCTAATTCGGCGTCTGCCCGAGCCCTTGCCCACTCTGCCATGGGCCCCCAGCGGTCAAGAATGTTTTTTGCGTCTGCGTCGTAATAGTCGACAGTCGTACCGTTTAGGACGTCATATTGCATCAGCACGCTTTCGGACAGCCGTCGGTTAGTTAAGGACAATCGGTGTCAGTCGAAGATTGCGATCTGAAAAAGCGACCGGCATGAGCCGAACGGCCTATGTGGTCCTGTTTTATTTCGTTAGCTTATTCATGGCACGGCTCAGGGGATCGCCATGGAAGCGGAGAAGCAAAACCGGTGTATACTTGAGCTTTATGATGCCGCCATTCGGCCCAAGCGCTGGAGACATGCCCTTGACCTTGTCGCAGAGTGTTCGGGTGGATCGGCCGGTATGGCACTGGTGCGACGGCCAAAAGGATGGAGGCGCGATCTTCAGCTTCTAAGCAGCCGCTATTTGGACTTTTCTCGCAGCGCGGCCGGGTTTTACTATGGCTTGCGCTATAGCCACCTTCAGAAACCCGATTGGAACTTTCTGTCGAACTTTGAACCGCTCCGTCCTGTTTGGGATGTAGAGTCGGGACATAGCATCGCCGAACTTGATCACCGTGGCGACTATGCCTTCCTACGATCTGAGATTGGTGTGAGCCGACGCCTGGGAACGAGGCTTAACGCGGACAAAGTCTGGTTTGATGGGTTGAGTGTCGGCTTTCCCGCGTCGAACGCCACCATGTCTGAGGCGCCCAAAATCAAGCTGGCTCCCTTGCTGCCCCACTTTGCCAAAGCAATTGAAATGAGCAGGCTCTTTCTCGAATTGAGGCGGCGCCATAACGCAGTTTTATCCGCGCTGGATCATGTCGATATCCCGCTGCTGGTCGTGGATGCCAAACGCTCCGTCATCGTTGCCAATCAAAAAGCACATCATGCGATTGAGGAAATTCCCGCATTGCAGATTGGCGCGGATGGCCGCCTGACCAGCGACGATGCTGACCTCTTGGTAAAGCTGCAGTCACACACAAAGGAAGCCTGCGTCCTGGTGTCAGATGCACCCTCAATTGGAAAAGACCAAATAAATTTAGGGCCCGACGGCGATGAGTCCCTACTTCAGCTTGCAATCGCTCCTATCCGCGACAGGGACCATGATTTGGATGGGGACGAAGGTCTCGCGCTGCTGACGATAATCTCCCCCAAGTTTTTGCCGCGCTCCGATCTCGGCCTTTTTGCAAGACAACACCAATTGTCCACGGCAGAAACAGAGGTTTGTCGGTTGATCTATGAAGGGCTCAATGTCGCCCAGATCGCGGATCGTCGGGAAACAACCGCTGCCACCGCCAAGAACCAGATCGCGAGCGTCCTCTCTAAAACGAACACCCGCAATCGCATTGATTTGATAAGAACGATCATCAACACGCAGCCACCAATCCTTTGAGGTGATTTCGCGGTGCCGATGGTGCAGGAGGCATCTACTTGGTCGGGTTTGTCGCTATATACGACACCCTCCTATTTGCTACCCTCGAATAAGTGACTGAGAAGGGCTTAGAATGGTTGCTTGACGGACCTTTAAGCGGCAGCCCTGAGATGCCGCTTCCAGATCAAAGCATGCGTCCACGATGCGCACGACTTAACAGACTAAAGCGGACATCGGCACGATTAGAGACGCGCGAGCGTTCCGGCTAGTCGGCTCTTGAAGCTTCGTAAGCTCTGACCGCGTCAGCCAAATATCGAACCGCATCGTTCAATTCGGTTTGCGAGTACTGAGCAGCTTGTTCCTTAAGCCTATCCACCGTGCTCCGATACAGAGGCCCAACCGTTGCGAATAGATGCTCGGTTGGGTGTACAACCACGCCGCGACGATCCTCTGGGTCTCGATCTCGTCTGATTAGGTTTGCGCGTTCCAACCTGTCCAAAAGGCTCGTGACAGAACCCGACGTCAGTCCAAGTTCCTTGGCTATGCGACTGGGCTTCGAAGGAGCCTCAGCTAACAAGTTCAGACAGCGAAGATCGTTGCGACTGACATTGACGAGAGACGCCGCCTGCGTGTCAAGCCGGTCGATAGCGTCATAGAGCTGTCGGCAGACTTGGATCAGATCGTCGACGCTTCGCTGATCCTGGTCTTCTTGAATTTCAGTCATTCAAATAAATACCTTGATATTCAAGTTATTTGACAAACATATGATATATCGAAGCCGTTCAATGCGAACAAGCAGCCCGCTCAGCATGTCCTATTTCACGCACGAATTTGAAGATGTCATCTCTCTCCAGGGTGTCGGGGTGAAAAAGGTCCTGACCTACAAAGTTCTTTTCATGCCGCCGCACTTTGAGCAGGAACTACCTTTCAACACGTATCCACGTTTGAGGGTCGAAGGTGAAATCGCCGATGTTCCTGTGCGTGGCGCATGGATGCCTGTTGGAGATGGTCGCCGTTATTTCATCGTCTCGCCGGAGGTGAAGAAACAAACGGGGTTTGATGTCGGCGATCTCGTCGAAATGCGCTTCAAGATAGACGATCAAGATCACGTCGATATCCCTCGAAGCTTGCAGCTCGCGTTGGACAGCAATGATCTCGTGAACGCTCAATGGGAAGCGCTCACAGCCGGCAAGAAACGCATGTTCACCTTCCATGTGGCCTCAGCCAAGACCGAACCAACACAAGCGCGCCGGGTCGCAGACGCCATGGAAGCGATTGGGCGAGGAATGACACTGCGTGACCTGCAAAACGAACGGAAAGCCAGAAAATAGCGAAGATCGGGCTTGATTGACTCTTCAAACAAGATACTTGATTATCAAGATAATATTTGGGAAGTTGATGGCCGCACATCAACGCCGTTCGAAGGAGCTTTCTATGCTGTCCGTTTTGACCACCATCGCAGCCGTCTTGGGCTGTTTAACCTTTATCGTTGTCGTGCTGTCAGCGCTCTCTCCAACGAGCATAGAGTACGAGGAAACCGTCACGATCAATGCGCCTGTCTGGCGGATCTACGACGACATTCGACTTCAACAGCGCCTTATGCGCTGGTCAGCCTGGCCCAAAGAGACCAAGTCAAAATGCGCAGTCGATGTGGGCAACACTATCGAGCGCGAGGACGGCACAGTCGGCACGCGCACGGTCTTCTTTTCAAAGGGAAAAGCGATGGGGTTTCAGGAGATACAGTCTCTGCAACCCAATCATTCGGTCTCCTTTACCCTTGAAGGAGCGGGACCACCGCACTTCCCAACCATGGTGTTCACCCTCGAAGAGCTCGATGAGGAGAACACAAAGGTTGTTCTGTCCTTCACCAATCGCATGCCACCGCCATTCAATCTGATTTGGAAGTTTGCAGGTATCAGCAAGTGGACGCGCAAGATGCACGTCAAAGATCTGGCGGGTCTCAAGACATTTTCAGAGCCACCTCACTTGGATGCTGATGGCAATGTGGTGGGGCGCGAAATGAGCATCCCAAACCCCTACGAAATTGCGATGCCAGAGGCTGCATAATCATGGCTCGGCAACAGCTGGCGGCGCCCAACACGTCGACTTCAGCCAAGAGTACGAGCAATGGGAAGGCGGCCATTGGCATTCTCATGCTGACGATCTTCCTTGATCTCCTTGGCTTTGGCATCGTCATCCCACTTTTGCCCGACTATGCTCGCTCCTTCGGCGCATCGGCGGCTATCGTTGGGGCGTTGGTAGCAGGCTACAGCCTCATGCAGTTCACATTCGGACCGATATTGGGGGCTTTGTCAGATCGGATTGGACGCCGCCCTGTTTTGCTTGCCACCATTGCCGTCAATGGCCTCGCTTTCGTGATTTTCGGACTTGCCGGCTCACTCGCCATGCTGTTTGCCGCGCGTCTTGTGTCCGGGGTCGCTGCGGCCAATCTCTCAGTGGCCCAAGCCTCTTTGGCTGATGTGACGCCGCCTTCAGAGCGCGCCAAAGTGTTTGGACTTATCGGCGCTGCGTTCGGTATGGGGTTTGTCTTCGGCCCGCCATTAGGAGCCTTGATCGCTGCAACTCTTGGCACAGCGGCAGTCGGCTATTGTGTGGCGACCCTTTGCGCTTTCAATTTTGTCTCGGCGTTCCTGTTTCTCAAAGAAACACGTGATCCCGCGGCAACAAGCACACGGGCGAGGGGGCGTGTTGTGTTCGCGTCCTTGCGCGAGGAGCCGTCGATTCGACGGCTTTTTGGAGTCATGTTTCTGTTCACACTCGGTTTTTCTGTCATGCCCGTCATTGGTGCTCTTATCTTCGCAGATAGGTTTGGCCTGACAGCGGTGCAGATTGGTTATGTGTTCACGCTCATCGGTGTAGCAACCGCGATCGTGCAAATGGCAATCGGACCCTTGGTAAAGCTGTTTGGTGAAAGGAGCGTGCTCCTGGTGGGGCTTGTGTTCGTCGGATCTGGCATCGCGTCGCAGCCATTCGTTCCCGCCGAAATGTTCCTTTGGTTTGGCCTGCCAGCCCTGGTGATCTACGCCTTTGGCCATGCATTCGTTTACCCAACGCTGACGGCTCTCGTTGCCGCAGAAACCGATGAATCACAGCAAGGCACTGTTCTCGGGCAACTCCAAGCCGCAGGCTCTTTGGCGCTGGTGATCGGTCCGGTCGGCGCTGGATATCTCTACGACACTTCGGTTACACAGCCATTCGTGGTCACAGGTTTTGTTTTGGCCTGCGCATTTGTCTTGGCCATGGGCCATCCACGCGATCAGATCTCGGCCTGATTTGTTGTTACGTAGATATATGAGGTCAGTGAATAGCTGCATCACAGCCTGGGTCTCGCGTGGGCTCAAAGCGGTTGCCCGCTTGCGGACCTTTTGGGTGTTTGCCACTGTTCGGTCTGTGGTGTTTCCAGGTCGTTTGCCAGCAGCGTCATGCTGGGCTGGGGGACCATCGGTTTGCTTTGACGAATCTGATCTGGCTCAGGATGGCGAAGGAATTTGCCACGTCTGATTTGTTTCTGTTTTCGTTCTGTCAAATGTTGAAGATCGCGCCTCTCTTCTACCTGGTGCAACTATATGGCGCATAGCTGCTCACCCACAGCCAAATGACGGCATAGATCGGGGGGAGCCCCAAGGTGGGCCGCTCGGAGAGCACAGCAGACAGCTGCCAGATTATCAGCAAAAAAGGAATGGCGCACCCGGGAAGATTCGAACTCCCGACCCCTAGATTCGTAGTCTAGTGCTCTATCCAGCTGAGCTACGGGTGCGCAGGTTTTGGCACTTGGGCTAAAACCGGTCTGGCCGTGCTTTAATGGGCAGTGTGCGCCATGGCAAGCGACCAGTGGTCGGTTTTTGCAAATCAATTGGCCCTAAGCACGGCTGGGCAAACAAATCTCAAAGCGAGCGCCAATATATGACGCGTCCAAGCACGCCGGTCGCGGCTCGGTATCCTCCATGAGCCTGATGGTGCCACCGTGCACGCGTACCAGCTCGGCAGCGATTGCCAACCCAAGGCCGGTGCCGCCTGGACGGGCAGAGCCTTTAAAGGCCTGAAACAAAGCGTCCCGGGCGCGCTGGGGCACGCCGGGGCCGGTGTCTGCCACGATCACCGCCGTCTGGCTCGTTTTGCCATCGGCACTGAATCTGGGTTCAGAGCAAACGCAGACCCGGCGAATGGCTGCAGGGTCTGATTCAGCGCTCAAAGCCTGCACTGCATTGCGGCACAAATTGTGGATGACACGGAACATCTGTTCGGGATCGGCATCCACCTCCAGATTTGGCGGAACCAGATTGTGAAAGTCGACGGCGTCTCCGAGGTCTAGAAGCTCGCCGCAATCCTGAACCAATGTATGCAGGCTGACACGCCGGATCATTGGTGGCTTGTCCTGTGCCTTGCCATAGGCCATCACCGACTGGGTGTAGTCTGCAGCGCGGTCCAGCGCGCGCAGGATACGGGGTGCAAACTTCTGAACCATCGGATCGTCCACCGAGGCCAGCCGGTCGGAAAACAATTGCGCCGAGGCCAGGATATTGCGCAAATCATGATTGATCTTGGAAACGGCCAAACCCAGATCGGCCAACCTACGCTGTTGCCGCAAAGTGTCGTGCAATCGACCTTGCATGGCAGCCAGCTGCTGCTCAGCAACGCCCATCTCATCGGAGCGGTTCGACGGCGTGAGGATACGCGACGCGTCTTCAGGCTCTTCAGCAAACTCGACCATATTGCGCGAAAGCGTTCGCACCGGGCGAATGATGAGCGCGTTGATGGTGAGGAACACGAGGGCGGCGGTCATCAGGCCAATGGCAAGCGAAATGAGAGCGACATTGCGGGCGTAGACCCGCATGGCCTCCACGAGGGGTGCTTCGCGTAAAAGCAATTCCAGATTGCCCTCCCGGCTGGACATGGAAGAGATCAATCGCAACGAACGATTTTCAGTCGCGAACAGCGCCGTGACGGCGTCCCGCACCGCGCCCAACGCCGTCCAATTGTCGAGATCAACCGTCACATTCACACTGGGCGGCATGGATGATCTGGCGATCAAGCGGCTCTCACCGCCCTGGCGCACTACAATTGCGTCTGCGCCTGTGGCAGCCAGAATTTCAGTCTGCACATCGGTGGGAATGTTCAACTCGCGGTCTGCAATGAACACCACGGACGCTATTTCGGCCGTGGCCACGCGCTCACGCAGATAGTCCATGCGAAAATTGGCAACGGAAGGGACAAAGATCAGCACTTCCGCCAGCAAAACGAACAGGGTTGTCAACAGCAGTAGCTTTGTGGAGAGGCTGGCACCGCGGCGCTCACCGGTGGCCACTGCACTGTGGTCACCCTGACCGCCAGGCTGGTTTCCAGACTGGTTACCCGGGAGCCTTGGAGCTTGCACCGGCGTTGCACCGGCCTCTGGGCGTGTGTGGATTGTGCGCGTCATAGCTTAGTTATAGCGCATCTAGCGACATTCGCATCCACCCAGCTGAATAATCAGTCGGGTGGTGCGGATGGTGCATGTACGATTGCTTAGCCAAGTTTCTGCAAAAGCCCGATAACATTTCTAACGATGGGTTTTTTGGTGGCTGGCGCGAAGCTGGTCACAGCGGCGCGACGTCCGATCTCCCCCATGGTCGGATAAGGAGGCACATAGGCCGTGATGTCCCGCAGCTTCATCTTATGGGTCACCGCGAGGGCCCACATATTGATCATCTCGCCGGCGCCTTCGCCCACGATGGAGGCGCCGACGACCCGGCCTTTGCCGTCCGCCAAAACTTTGATCAGGCCAAGGGTCTTGCGCTCGGCTATCGCCCGGTCATTCTCGGCGTAGGGGAAGCGCAAGATCTGAGCCTTGTCCCCAAATCGCTCCACCGCTTGGGTCTCTGTCAGGCCGACATGGCTCAACTCAGGCTGGGTGTAGGTCGCCCACGGAATGATCTCCGTGTTTTCCTTAGCACCGAGTCGGAACAGAATGTTCCGAATGGCGATACCCGCATGGTACCCGGCCATATGAGTGAATTGCAGCGACCCCGCCACATCACCAACGGCCAACACGCGCTTGTTGGTGGTGAAGAGCTTCTTGTTCACCTTGATGCCGCGACGGTCATATTCGATCCCCGCAGCTTCAAGCCCAAGACCGCTCACGTTCGCGGCGCGACCCGTGGCCACGAGCACATGTGAGCCATCGAAGGCGACTTCTTCTCCGTCCACTTCCGCGATCACTTTAACGCCGGTCTTGCCGCGTTTTTCGATACGGGCGACTTTTGCGCCTTCGTGAATGTCAATGCCTTCCTGGCGCAGTCGCTCAACGAGCAAGGCAACCAGTTCAGGATCGTCTTTTCCGAATACTTTCAGCCCTTCAATGACCGTCACATCCGAACCCAGGCGGCGGTGGGCCTGCGCCATCTCCATGCCGATGGGACCGCCGCCAATGACGATCAGATGTTTGGGCAGGCGCGTCAGGTCCCAAAGGCTCTCATTGGTCAGATAGTCAATATCGTCCAGGCCGGGGATCGGCGGCACAAAGGCGCTGGACCCGGTGGCGATGACGAAGCGTCGGGCCTTGATGGTGTATTGGCCGGCACGGACCGTTTTGGCGTCCACGAATTCACCGGCCTCCTCGATCACGTTCACGCCAAGCGAGGTGAAACGTTCAACAGAATCATTGGGGGCGATGGTTCCGATCACATCATGGATGTGATGATGCACGGCCTTATAATCGACTTCAGGCTCAGGCAGGTTCACACCATACTTGTGGCTTTCGCGAGCGGATTGGGCGTGCTTGCCAGCTGCGATGATCGCCTTTGAGGGTACGCAGCCATAATTCAGGCAATCGCCACCCATTTTGCCCTTTTCAAGCAGGACAACATCGACGCCGAAAGAGGCTGCCGCCGCCGCGACGGTGAGGCCGCCAGAGCCACCGCCAATGACGCAAATGTCGGGTGTGAGAGTGGTGGTCATAGGTCTTCTCCGGAAACTGGTCGTTGGTCACGACTCTTATGAATTGGGTTTGTTGGCACGCCCAAGGCGGGCGTGATGATGGTGGACTGAGACGGGTTGAGATCAGTTGGCGCGGGACTTACGGATGCGCTTCCAGATCAGCGGGATAACGGATGCCACAGCAAGCGCGCCAAGACCCAGTGCCACCGCCTTGACGATGCCCCCGCCGTCAGCACCCACCGCAGCACCAACCTGCTGGCCTATGAAGGCATAGGCATAGGTGCCGGGAATGATGCCGGCAAATGTTGCGATGACGTAGCGCTTAAGGTCCATGCCGAACAAGGCGGGCGCAATATTGGTGATCCAGAACGGCACCACCGGCGCGATGCGCAGGGTCAAGAGGTAGTTGAACGCATCCGCCTGAAAGCCCTCGCGCAATTTGGCGAGGCGCTTGCCGGCCTTTTGCTCCAACGTATCGCCGAGTGCGCTTTTGGCCACCAGGAAGATAATGGATGCGCCCGCAGTGGCGGCGAACACTGTGATGGTGCCACCCCAGAACCAACCAAAAATCGCGCCTCCCGCCAAAGTGAGGAACGAGGCTCCCGGGAACGAGACGGACACGGCAATGGTGTAGACAAAAAAGTAGATAAACGCCGCCAACACGAAATTGCTGCTGACATAGGCGTCGATGGCCGCCTTGTTTTGCTGGAGTGCCTCAACCGAGAAATAGTCGGTGAGGCCGGTGGCATATGCGGTGCCAAGTAAAGCCAGGATCACACCCACCGGCAGGAGACGTTGCCACACGGGCTTTGCAGCGCTTGCTGGTTCATTCATTGCGACGGCTCCGACGGATGATGTGGTGGACATTTGGCTGGCTTTCTCTGACTTGTTTTTGTTTATTGGGAAGGTCTGACCATTCCGTGGAAGCTGAAGGCGCTCGCCCGTGATCACGTACAACCGACAAGCCCGTGAGCTCAGCGCCATGTGACATTCCGGTGATCGGATCTCACGGCTCTGT
>JBCBZX010000300.1:0-3856 GCA_039815105.1 Pseudomonadota bacterium | reverse complement strand
GAAAACTTGAAAAAATGAGAAGGAATGGCTTGACTACTCGTATCCTGAAACGGCAGCGCATGATTGACTTGGAAACAATTTTGACAGAGAGCAATCGTAGTTGCGTGTCCAGATTCTGGAACAGTTGCGTTGCACCACTGGCCCCACACCATACGCGCCCCAAATGGCTTTTGCCCGAGCCCTTAGGGCCCACAAGCATAGCAATTGGAGCGGGCCATCCCGGCCAGCCATCGACAAAAGCGACCGCAGCCGTATTGGCCTTAGTGATCACCATATCGTCGCGACTGAATGATGGCGGGTGGCCAATATCGAGGGGCAATTGCGCGGCCATTAAGGCGCGTCCCCACCTTCGCCTGTGTACAGCTCACTCTGCTGGTAACGCACAACGGCGTAGCGCACCAGCACGCCCAACGCGGCCGAAACCGGCACGGCGATCAATAGGCCGGTAAAACCCATCAAAGAGCCAAATGCGAACAGCGCGAACATCAACCACACCGGATGAAGGCCGACGCTATCGCCAATCAGCTTGGGTTGAAGGATGTTTCCCTCAATGAACTGACCGGCGAAAAAGACGGCTGCGACGGCGATAACCCAGATGAAATCGGGCCAAAACTGTACCAGCGCGACCCCAACTGACAGCACAAGCCCGAGGATGGATCCGACAAAGGGAATAAAGCTCACAAGGCCCGCAAACAGACCGATTAACAGGCCAAAGTTCAAACCTATCAACGACAAGCCGACTGCGTACATAACCCCAAGAATGAGACACAGACTGCCCTGCCCGCGGATGAAGCCAGCGATGGCACTGTTTACATCTCGGCCAATGCGGCGGAAGTCGCCTTTACGGTCTCGGGGCAGCAAATTGTCGATACGAGCAACCATGTTGTCCCAATCGAGCAACAGGTAAAACGCCACCACTGGCGTCACCACCAGAAGCGATAGCGAGTTGAACAACGCAGAACCCGACGAGATAACGCCCACAAAAAACTTGGTGCCAAAATTGGTCACCTGCCCCAAAACGTCGGGCCCGAAAAAGTCGTCAGAGAAACCGTCCAACGCGCTCTCGCCTTGGCCAAAGACACGCTGCACCAACACGTTTTCGGATGTTCTGGCCCACGCTATCACATCGGTGAGCAGCGCACGCAAATCCTGAACGAGCTTCGGCAGATAATCGATAAAATTGGCGAGCTGTGACACCAATGACGGTATGATGAGCAGCAGTGCGAGAATGAGAACAAGCATAAAGGCGACGAGGATTGTCACAGTCGCCCAGACCCGGGACATGCCCTTGCGCTCCAGCCAGTCAGCCACGGGGTCGAGCAGATAGGCCAATGCTCCCCCGGCTAGAAATGGCAACATGATGGAGCGGAACAGCCAGAAGAACAGAACCGTGAGTATGGCCGCCAGGGTCCAGAAAACCGCTCTTCGGGTGATCACAAAAGCAACGTTGCCCGCTGGCGCGGCGACGGCAGGTGGCTCTTGATCGCGTGACTCGTCCATAACTTATCTCCAAGGGGCGTCCTGTGGTCAGCCGACGCTGGCACTTCATCGCGCCATCCAAGACCCGATCCATCGCCCGGTGTCACATTCTGGTCAAGCGCAAGGGAGTCAGAACAATCCTCGATCTGTCATATCAACTTAAGCGTGGATATGGACGGGGATAAGTGCTGCTGGCAGCGCGATGACCATGGGCTTTTGGTAAAGCCAACCCAGCATGTTGCCCAGAATGGACGCCCTATGACCCACCAAGACACCCCCAATGGTCTCACCTACGCAGATGCAGGCGTGGATATCGATGCCGGAAACGCGCTGGTGGAGGCCATCAAGCCGGTGGTAAAGGCCACCGCGAGACCTGGGTCCGACACGCAGTTGGGCGGCTTGGGTGGTTTGTTCGATCTCAAGGCAGCTGGCTTCGAAGATCCAATTCGGGTGTGCGCCAACGACGGCGTGGGCACAAAACTTAAGATCGCTATCGAGGCAGGCCGGCACGACACTGTTGGCGTGGACTTGGTGGCCATGTGCGTGAACGATCTGATTGTTCAAGGTGCAGAGCCGCTATTGTTTCTCGACTATTATGCCACCGGTAAATTGAACGTCGAAATTGGCACGGCGATCATAAAAGGCATCGCCGAGGGCTGCCGGCAGGCTGGCGCGGCATTGATTGGCGGCGAAACCGCTGAAATGCCGGGCATGTATTCGGGCGAGGACTACGACCTTGCCGGATTCGCCGTTGGCGCGGCAGAACGAGGAGCGCTGTTGCCAAGCGACGATATTGCAGATGGCGATGTGGTGCTCGGCCTCGCCTCGTCCGGTGTCCACTCCAATGGCTTCTCTCTGGTCAGGCGCATTGCGGATCAAGCTGGCCTTGATTGGGCCAGCCCATGCCCATGGTCTGAAACCCAAACGTTGGGGGAAGCGCTGCTGGAACCCACCCGCATCTATGTGAAACCGCTTCTCGCCGCCATTTCGGAGACAGCATCCGTGAAGGCCATGGCTCACATTACGGGCGGCGGGTTCGTCGAGAACCTACCCCGCGTTCTGCCGGATCATTTGGCGGCGCAATTGGACATTGCGCAACTGCCATCACTTCCGGTGTTTGATTGGCTCGAACGGTCCGGCGGCGTAGCGAAACGTGAAATGCTGCGCACCTTCAACTGCGGGGTCGGAATGGTGGTCATCTGCTCGCCAGACGCCCAGGAACAAGTGCAAAATGTGCTGGAACGAGAAGGTGAATCGGTGGTGGTGTTGGGCCAGCTTGCCGCGCGCACCGGCGACGCGGTTGAGCTTGCAGGCCTGGAATGATGAGCGCTGAACCCGTGCGATTAGCTGTACGACTGGCCGTATTGTTATCGGGACGAGGTTCCAATTTTGAAGCGGTACTGGCTGCGCAAAGCGCGGGGGACTTTCCAGCCCAGATAGTCTTGGTCGGTAGTGACAATGTGAATGCAGCTGGCCTGCAAACCGCCCGTTTGGCAGGAATCGCAACGACCGCACTGGCCCGCAGCGACTTCGGCTCCAAGCAAGAGCATGAAACGGCTCTCCACTCGGCGCTTGAGGCACATGATGTGGAGGTTGTGGTGCTGGCTGGTTACATGCGGCTGCTCTCAGCCGACTTTATCGCCCGTTGGGAAAACCGCATCGTCAACATCCACCCCAGCTTGCTGCCAGCCTATCCAGGCCTCGACACCCATGCCCGCGCGATCGCCGATGGTGCCGAACTGCACGGCTGCACGGTGCATTTGGTGGATGCAGGCATGGATACCGGGCCTATACTCGCGCAATCCCAGCTCACCGTATCACCGGGCGAAACACCCGAGGCTCTGGCGGCCCGCGTGTTGAAAATGGAACACCGGCTTTATCCCAAGGTGATCGCCGATTTTTGCGAGCGCCTACGGGCTACCCGATAGTGTTGTTGCAGGTTATTGTGCGTTAACGGCCATAAAGTAATACCGTGTGAAGTAACGTCCCTTCGGCAAATGGAGATTCCTGTGAGCGTGACAAATTCCCTGTCCAAATTGCTGTGCGCAGCTGGTCTCTTGGCCGCAACTCAAATGGTCGCTTCGACCAGCAATATCGGGTTCGTTCAGACCGCCGCCGCTGGATCGCTGGTTGAGAAAGTTCTGCGCACAGACCCCAGCCTTCCCCTGCCAAATTGCGAAAGCACAAGGGTGCTCAACAAGATCACACGCGATTTCAATTGGGCGGAGAGAAACACCTGGAACCGAGGCTTTGAGATCGAGTCGCTGGGACACCCGCAGCAAAAGGGCATCGACACGCGCGAAGATCAATTTTCGGATGTTCCTCTGATTCCGGTTCGCTATTGCGAAGTGACCGCACACATGACCAATGGCCAGCG
>JBCBZX010000317.1:0-3580 GCA_039815105.1 Pseudomonadota bacterium | reverse complement strand
TGAACTTTCAACCGGCGCACTGGCCCACCAATTCCGCGCCATCGTCCTATGCGATGATTGCGGCCCAGACTGCGAATGAGGCTGCGGGTGGCGGCGATCTGGGCAAACTGGCCCATAGTTTCCTGCGCGCCTGCTGGGCGGAGGAAAAAGACATCGCCGAAGACAGTGTCGTAAGAGCGTGTTTGCAAGCCTCTGGGTTTGATCCGGATCTGGCAGACACCGGGCTGTTGGCTGGCGCGGAAACCTATGCAGCCAACCTGGAAGAAGCCGTGAGCCGAGGTGCCTTTGGCGCACCATTCTATATCACGGACACGGGTGAGATGTTCTGGGGCCAAGACCGTCTCGAAGAGCTGGACATGCATCTGTCGGGCAAGCTGTAAGACTGTGCCCAAATCAGAACGGGCGGGGTTTCCCACGTATTGGACAACGTTTGGTCAGGGCCCCAGCGAGGCCTTGATGATCCACTGCTCTCTGGCGCACTCAGCGAGCTGGGGCCGCGTGGCGCGCGCGCTCTCTGGCGCGTTGACCATGACGGCGTTTGACATGCCCGGTCATGGACGAAGCGACCCGTGGGACGGGCGCGGTGAGATACAAAAAGTCACGGCCGATATCGGCATCGATTTTCTGGACGAACCCGTTGACATTATCGGCCATTCCTTTGGTGCAACGGTTGCGCTGCGCATGGCCGTGATACGCCCCGACTTGGTGCGCACGCTGACATTGATCGAGCCGGTGTTCTTCGCCGTCGCCTATGCAGACCGCGCCGAAGCACGTCAGGCGTTTCGAGAATTACAGGGTCAGTATGGTCTGGCGATGGAGCGCGGTGACACGATGACCGCTGCCAGACACTTCACACAGCTATGGGGGGATGGCACCCCATGGGAGGCGCTGGCTGACACTGTTCAGCAGTCCTTGGCCGAGCAGATGTACCTCATCACAGCCAGCCATGAAGCGCTGAACAATGATGCAGGTGGCATGCTGGCCCCCGGAGTTTTGACAGCGCTTGAGTGCCCGGTTCTTTTGATGGAGGGGAGCCAGTCTCCAAGCATCATTCGCGACATTAACAAGGGGCTGGCAGCGCGTTTACCGAATACAACGCATGCCATGATCATGAATGCGTCCCATATGGCGCCGATCACCCATGCGGATCAGGTTGCGGTTGAAATTTTGCGTTTCCTAGATCAGTCGCAAAAAACGTAGCTAAAGCGTTGGGCTAAAAAACCCGGCTCACAGCTTTTGGCCGACTGCATTCCAAGGTCCGAGCATTTCGCGGGTTCGACCTTTGGCGGACACCTTACGTAAAAGGTCGAAGGCTTAGGGTTTGCCGCTTGCGATCTCGACAAACCTGTCAATGTCCGAGTGGTCAACGGACCAACCGACAACCAAACGCATGCCGATGCGTTCGTCCTCTGGGCCGTCAAGCGGCCCATGCATTTCATATCGTGCCCCGGCGTTGTGCAGGTCATGGTGGATTTTGCGCGGCAGGGTGGCGAAAATCATGTTCGCGGCGGGTTCAAACAGAAACTCAAATTCGGGCGCATCACGCAACCCGGCAATCATGCGGGCGGCCTTGGCATTCGTGGCGTCTGCGGCCTTTTTCCAGGCATCATTGCGCAGATATCCCAGCATTTGCGCCGAAAGATACCGATGCTTTGAGAAAAGATGCGCCCCGCGCTTGCGCCGGAGCTCAAATTCCCAGGCGAGGCTCGGGTCAAAGAAAATGACGCCTTCGACGCCCATGCATCCGTTTTTTGTGCCACCGAAGCTGACCGCATCAATGCCCGCTTTCCATGTCATTTCAGCGGCGGTGCACCCGAGGGCCGCCATGGCATTGGCAAACCGGGCCCCGTCCATGTGCGATGTCAGCCCGTGCGTTTTGGCAACCTGCGTCAGGCCATGCAGCTCATCAAGTCCGTAAAGCCGCCCGCGTTCTGTGACTTGTGTGAGGGCCAGCGGTCCGCGTTGAGACGTGTGCACATCGCCTTTGCTCCACCCGGTTATGGCCGCCTCAAGCTCTTCAGGCGTCATCTTGTCGTTCTCACCCACCAAGGTGAGTTTCCCGCCTCCCGTGTAGAATTCTGGCGCATGGCATTCATCGACATGGATATGCGCAAGCGGCGTGCAAAAGATCGTGTCCCATGGTTTTGCCAGCGTGGACAATGCCAGGGCATTCGCCGCCGTGCCGGTGGAGACAAGATAAACCGCGGCCTCTGGAGCTTCGAATTCGGTGCGCACCAATTCGCGCACCTCGTCCATCATCTCATCTGCGCCGTAAGAGGATTGGAAGCCCTGATTGGCGTCAACGACGGCTTCCATAACCTCTGGCAGCGCCGGGCCGCAATTGTCAGATGCAAAGATCATGTGCCTGGTTCCTCAATCACGTGGTCTTCCCAATCGTCATCGGGCACGACTGTCTCCGATACGGTTGCATAGCGCATGGACACGCCGGCCTTGTGAACTGTCTCGGGGTCGCCGGAAATCAGCGGGTGCCACGCATAGAGCGTCTTTCCCTGGTTTAGCAATTTGTAGGCGCAGGTTTCGGGCAGCCAATACATGTGCCTGTCCAGGGTCTTGGGCGTCAACGAGATGCATTCCGGCACGTACTGCTTGCGTATCTCGTATTTGGTGCAGAGACAGGACGCATCATCAAAAAGACGGCAGGCCACGCGGGTCAGCACAACCTCGCTTGTGTCCTCGTCTTCCAGTTTGTTCATGCAACACTTGCCGCATCCGTCGCAGAGCGCTTCCCATTCGGCCTGAGACATCCGGTTGAGGGGCGTTGTCTCCCAATACCTGGGCCGCAGTCCGGTGCGATCGATCACGTCGCTCATAGTGTGTTGAGGATGTCACGCGCTTTTGCGCAGTCCGCATCCATCTGCGCGATGAAGGTTTCAAGGCTGTCGAATGTTTCTTCGGGGCGAAGATATTCCACCAACGCGACAGACAGTTCTGTTGAATAGAGATCCCCTGTGAAGTCGAAGATGAACGTCTCGATGTTGGGAATTTCGCCCTGAAACATTGGGCGCACGCCCATCGAGGCCGCCCCCTTGTAAGACCCTTGATAGGGCCCGTCCAAAACGTCGATAAGCACTGCGTAGACGCCAAATTTCGGCGGATGCAGCCCTTCGATTGACATATTGGCCGTTGGATAGCCCAACTCGCGCCCGCGTTGTTCGCCGCTCACGACAGGGCCGTCAATACGGTGCCAGTGGCCCAACATGCGCGCTGCATCTTTGGGGCGTCCGTCGGTCAACGCCTGACGAATGGCGGTGGAGGATACCTCCCCGTCATTATCGTTCAAAAGCGTGGCTGTGGTGACGCCAAATCCAAGCTCTGGACCAAAGGCCTGAAGATCTTCGACGGTGCCCTGCCTTCCTTTGCCAAAACGGAAATCCGCTCCGACAACGACGTGCTTGAGCCCCAAGCCAACTGCAATCACATCCCGGGCAAAGTCTTCGGGGCTCAGTTGCGACATTGCCGCATTGAAGCTGAGCTCATAGAGCCGTTCGACGCCGAGTTTCTCCAACCGGTTCGCGCGCGCCTCGGGGCTCATCAGCCGAAAGGGCGGGGCGTCTGGGGC
>JBCBZX010000093.1:0-10213 GCA_039815105.1 Pseudomonadota bacterium | reverse complement strand
GGCATGGCCAACACCTTCCTCGCCGCGCAAGGCCTGCAAGTGGGCAAGTCGCTCTGCGAACACGACATGGCCGACACCGCCCGCGAGATCATGGGCAAAGCGGGCAGCCGCCATGACGCTGTGGGGTTCGTTTTTCGGTGTTGCCTTCGCCATGGCGGCACTCGTTGGACCTGCCATCGTGAATGTCGGCGGACTGCCGCTCCTGTTTGCAGCCCATGGCGGCTGGATGTTGGCCTGTGCCGCGCTGTTGGCGCTGGTGGTCCCATCTATCAGCGCTGGGAAAGCTATACCCCTTTCAATTGGCGATATCATGCGACGCCATGTTGCGATCTATCGCTCGGCGCAGGTATCCGCCGCCGCTTGGGGATGGCTGTTCTACACGCTGACGTTCGTTGCCGGTCTAACCGTCCTGCCGGAGTTTCTATCCCCCAAAGATGCAATTTTGTTCTTAGCCGCTGCACCTATCCTCAGCATCGTCTTTTCCCTCAGTTTTGGGGTCCTGTTGCTCAGATACACGACAGCAATTGGCGTTGTGGTCATAGGCTTTGCGTTGGCTCTGGTCGCCACCGTAGGTTTGATTTTGCTACCGGGTATGGTGTGGGTACCCATCGCATTGTTTTGCGTGCTCGGTCTCGTGCAGGGGGCGAGCTTCGCAGCGATTCCGCAGCTTAACACCAACGATAATGACCGTGCCCTTGCGACCGGTGCGCTGGCGCAAACCGGCAATATCGGCAATCTTGTCGGCACGCCGCTGCTGTTAGCGGCGGCGGATTTTGCCGGCCTTTCGGGCGTGGTCCTGTTTCTTCTGCTGGCCTATTGCGGCGGTCTGCTGGTGCATTTGATACTGGCGTCGGTTCGCAGGCGTCAGCTATTGGCCAGCTGATTTTCCAAATGGCCGCTATTGGCGGCGGCATCGCTTCGGGCCACCAACTCAGCTTTCAACGCGACTTTGGCTTTGTTGGCCTTCGATTGAGCATTGGCGGCATGGTTCTCAGCCATTTCGTTGGCCCAATTGATCAAAATCAGTTGCCCTGAATGGTCTTCCGCAATTGCCGTGCAACTCTCCACCCAATCGCCTGTGTTCACATAGTCAACGGCGTGTATTTTTCGCATCGCCGCCTGGTGAATGTGGCCGCAGATAACACCATCCACCCCGATCTTGCGCGCTTCCGATGCGAGGACTTCTTCAAAATCACCAATGAAAGCGACCGCCCGCTTAACCTGGTTCTTCGCCCATTTTGAGAACGACCAATACGGGAATCCCAGAGCCCGTCTCACGCGGTTGTAATGGCGGTTAGCCCACAGTGCAGCCTCGTAGGCCCGGTCGCCAACGGCGGTGAGCACACGGTGGTTCATCACTACCAGATCAAACTGATCCCCGTGAATAACCAGGAATGTGCGGCCATCCAGCGTTTCGTGAATGGACCGGTCAACAACTTCAACGCCGCCAAAATGGGTACCTAGATAGCTGCGCATCACCTCATCATGGTTGCCGGGAACATAGATGATGCGTGATCCATTACGCGCCTTGCGCAAGAGCTTTTGAACCACGTCATTGTGGGTCTGCGGCCAGAAGATCCTGCGGCGCATAGCCCAGCCATCGAAAACATCCCCCACCAGATAAATCGTCTCGGCCTCATTGTGCCTGAGGAAATCGAGGATCATCTCAGCTTGGCACCCGCGCATGCCCAAATGAAGATCAGAGATGAACAAAGAGCGATATTGCGTTGGAGCTGCATCCGCCAGTTTGGGCCCACTCATTTCGCTCATGCCAACCTCCAGCAGGATTGGCCCTCACTAAGATGAGTCCCATGACGCGGGCATGACAGCCTACAGCTTGGGTCTAAACGTCGAGTTCTTCCACAAATTCAGCGTTTTCCTGGATGAATTGAAACCGGCCCTCGGCCTTTGAACCCATCAATTGGTCCACGGATTTGCGCGTTTCGGCTTCGTCCGAGCGTATGTCCACTCTCAACAGGACACGCTTTGACGGGTCCATCGTCGTTTCTTTGAGCTGCTTGGGCAGCATCTCGCCCAGGCCCTTGAACCGGCCGATATCAATTTTGCCGCGTCCGTTGAATTCGGTTTCCACCAGCTCGTCCTTGTGCTCGTCATCGCGCGCGTAAAGCGTTTTTGCGCCTTGGGTGATGCGGTAGAGCGGCGGCACGGCCAGATAAAGGTGCCCGCCTTCAATCAGCGCTCGCATTTCCTGGTAAAAGAAGGTGATGAGCAGCGACGCGATGTGGGCACCATCCACGTCGGCGTCGGTCATGATGATAACTTTCTCGTAGCGCAAATCATCTTCGACATATTTTGATTTGGTGCCCACACCCAGCGCCAAAATGAGATCGCTGATGAGCTGGTTGGCCACAATCTTGTCGCGGCTGGCATTGGCCACGTTCAATATCTTGCCCCTCAGTGGCAGTACGGCCTGATTGTGCCTGTTGCGGGCCTGTTTGGCTGAGCCGCCGGCGCTGTCGCCTTCGACAATGAAAATCTCCGCGCCCTCGGCGGTCTTCTGAGAGCAGTCAGCAAGTTTGCCGGGCAGGCGCAGCTTGCGCGTGGCGGATGCGCGGCTGACTTCCTTTTCCTTGCGGCGACGAAGGCGTTCCTCCGCCCGTTCAATGGTCCATTCCAGCAGCTTCTGCGCTTCGCCTGGGGAGGCGGCTAACCAATGGTCAAACGGATCGCGGATCGCATTCTCCACGATCTTCTGCGCTTCCACCGTTGCCAGCTTGTCTTTGGTTTGGCCCACAAATTCCGGCTCGCGAATATAGACAGACAGCATTGCGCCAGAAGAGGTCATCACGTCATCTGTGGTGATGATGGATCCGCGTTTGTTTTGCACCAGTTCTGCGTAGGCCTTGAGCCCGCGCGTCAAAGCCAGCCGCAGGCCAGCCTCATGGGTTCCGCCATCGGGTGTCGGCACCGTGTTGCAATAAGAGTTCACAAAGCCGTCGCCGGCGAACCAGGTCACCGCCCATTGCAAGGCGCCATGGCCGCTGGCCTTAGGGGTGGTGCCGGCAAACACTTCGCGCGTGACTTTGCGCTCTTTGGTCAGCTTGGCCTCCAGAAAGTCCTTCACGCCGCCGGGGTAGTGGAACACCTGTCTGGCTGGAATGCCTTTTGCGTCGTCAACATGGCTTGCATCACAACTCCAGCGCACTTCCACGCCGCCAAACAAATAGGCTTTGGATTGTGCCATGCGCATGATGCGAGCCGGGTCGAACCTGATGGTTTCCCCAAAAATCTCTGGATCGGGATGAAACGTCACAGCTGTCCCACGACGGTTGGGAGCAGCCCCCACTTTCTCGACGCCAGATTGCGGCACGCCCTTGGCATAGGTCTGCCGCCAAAGCTCGCGGTCCCGCGCCACTTCAACCGTCATCACGTCTGACAGGGCATTGACCACAGAGGCACCGACGCCGTGCAGGCCGCCGGACGTTTCATAAGCGTCTGAGTCAAACTTGCCGCCGGCGTGCAGCGTTGTCATGATCACTTCAAGGGTACTTTTGCCCTTGATCTGTTTGTGGGGCTCAACGGGAATTCCACGGCCGTTATCGGTGACCGTAAGGGAGCCATCATCCGACAAATGCACTTCAATCCAATTGGCATGGCCTGCGACGGCCTCATCCATTGAATTGTCGATGATCTCGGCGAAAAGGTGGTGGTAGGCCTTCTCATCTTTGCCGCCAATATACATGCCCGGCCGCATGCGAACCGCTTCAAGTCCCTCCAAGACGCGAATGCTCTCAGCGTCATAGCCGCCCGCATCTTTGCTTGGCTTTGCGACAGCCGCCAGTTTTGGCGTCGGCTTCTGGCCTTGCGGTTTGGGCTTTGGGGCAGGCTCATTAGCTGCGGCAGAAAACAGGTCGTTCATAATGTTCCGTGGCGAGTAGGTGCCCGTTGAGAATCAGATATCGCAAGATAGGCGATGGGCGCAGCCAAGGCGAGACGACTTAACGCGCTGGTCACAGACATGAATCAATCGCCCAACAAGTCCGGTTAACACATTGAACTGGTGTCATATTTGATTCACCGCAGGTCGCGAACGCTTCCCGCGTTAAACTTCAACGCAACCACCCACGACTATGGTCGCCCCATCAGAGAGCCACGCAAAGTGGCCGGTGATGATACGCCAGTTTGGCAGGGATGGGACGATGAACAAGCTTCTAAAAGGCGGAACGCTGGCCTGTGTGTTGATGGCATACATGGCTGGTGGGCAAAGCGCCGCCACTTTGCCAGTGGGAATACCAGTGGGAATACAAGCGGGCACGCATGCCGGGTCTGACAATATTGATGCGCTGATGGCATTGCATGGCGATGTTCGCATTTCGCAGCTGTCAGCGATTGCGGTGGTGCCAACCCGCACGGTGAAAAATGGCGACTACACGCTGATCACCGGCACCGATGTGCGCGAGGCGGTGGAGGCAGCCAAGCGCTAGTGCGCAGCTGCCCCGCCGCCGCCAGCCGTGCTGCTCCGTTCCCGCTGGGGTCGAGTCAGTGTGTTGGGCGGCAAGCCTAGGGGTTGATGCTGGCTGGTGACAGGTTTAGGGCAGGGCTCATCGCCCTCGCGCCCTTTCTCCGGATACTCCCTTGAATTACCCACCCCTCCAAAATCTGGCGGCGACGTTCCGCTCACCCGTCGCGGCCAAAACTGAAATCCTGTCAGGGCTGACCGTTGCTCTTGCGCTTGTGCCCGAGGCCGTGGCGTTCTCATTTGTAGCTGGCGTGCACCCGCTTGTCGGTCTCCATGCGGCTTTCATGGTTGGACTGATCACCGCTGTGTTTGGCGGGCGTCCAGGGATGATCTCCGGTGCAACAGGCGCGCTGGCGGTGGTCATGGTGTCTCTTGTGGCTCAGCACGGGGTTGAATATCTGTTTGCGGCGGTGGTTCTGATGGGCATTCTTCAGCTGCTCGCCGGTATTTTCAGGCTTGGGAAATTCATTCGAATGGTGCCGCATCCGGTGATGTTGGGTTTCGTGAATGGACTGGCCATCGTCATTTTCCTGGCTCAATTGGGTCAGTTCAAAGTGGCGGGTCCGGATGGGGCGATGCAATGGATGCAAGGCACGCAGCTCATGGTGATGCTGCTTTTGATCGTTGCCACCATGTGCATCATTCAGTTCTTTCCCAAACTGACCAAGGCCGTGCCAGCGCCGCTGGCGGCGATTGTCATCATTTCGGTTGGTGTCATCGCGCTGGGTGTTGATATTCCCCGCGTGGGCGATCTCGCTTCCATTGAGGGTGGTCTGCCGCAATTCCACATTCCGGCGGTGCCGTTTACACTTGAGACGCTCTATATCGTTTTCCCTTATGCGCTCATCTTGGCGGCCATCGGGCTCATCGAGTCCTTGCTGACACTGAACCTTGTCAACGAGATTACTGAGACCCGGGGCGGCGCATCACAGGAATGCCTGGCACTGGGTGCCGCGAATACGGCCACCGGCATGTTTGGCGGCATGGGCGGTTGCGCCATGATCGGTCAGTCCATGATCAATGTGAATTCTGGTGGTCGAGAACGGCTGTCCGGCCTGTCGGCGTCCATATTCCTCCTCATCTTCATTCTCTTCACGTCCAGTCTGATCGAACAGATCCCGCTGCCCGCTTTGGTGGGTGTCATGTTTATGGTGGTTATCGGGACGTTCGCATGGAACTCGTTCAAGATCATGCGCCGCGTGCCCTTGATGGATGCATTCGTCATCGTCCTGGTCACTGTGACCACCGTGCTGACGGACTTGGCGATTGCGGTCGTAGTAGGTGTGATCGCGTCATCCCTGGCCTATGCTTGGCAAAACGCGACGCGCATTCAGGTGAAGGCTGAGACCACACCGGAGGGAGACAAGGTTTACCGTGTGATTGGCCCGCTTTTCTTCGGGTCTGCCGAGGGTTTCCAAGAGAGCTTCACACCACGCGAAGACCCTAAACATGTGGTGATTGACTTCATGTACTCACGGGTCGTGGATCAGTCAGCGCTCAATGCCATTGAGTCCGTCGCCGCCAAATACAGGCAACAGGATATTGATATTCAGCTTAGACATTTGAGCCGTGACTGCCACGCCCTGCTGACCAAGGCGGGCCAACTGGTCGTGGATGCAGACGATGATCCCGAATACGCCCTGGCCGTGGACTACAAGGTCACAACAGGGCGCTTTGGTGACTCTCACTAGCCAATGTTGCTGGTCTTGCGGCGCACAAGGCGGGGCATCAGCCCCGCCAGCAAAGTGATGCCAAGGCCGAAAAGCGATAGAATATTTAGCTCGTCTTTGAACACCCAAATCGTGAGCGCCGTTGCGCTGACGAGTTGCGTGTAGATGAGTGGCGTCAGAACAGCTGCCCGGGCCAAGCCATAGGCGATGATGGCGAGCAGATTGCCAATGGCCGAGGCAACGCCGGATCCGAGCAGCAACCATGGCTCCTGCAGCTCAACATATGTCAACTCTTCCATCACCATTGGCGTAAGAATGAGGGCCCCCACCAACAATTGCCCGGTCAATTGCGCAAGCGGTGGGCCCACAGGCCGGGTCCAGCGAGTGGCGGCGTTGAACGCACCATACATGACACCAGCTGCCAGCGCGTAGAAAAAGCCGATATCGAAGTCGGCGCCGGGCTGGACGACCAGCAAAACGCCAACAAAACCGAAGGCGATGGACATCCACTCGATGAAGCGGACCTCTTCGCGCAGCACAAGCCATGCGAGCAGCGTTGCAACGCCCGGCCCTATGAAGAAAGCTCCGAACGCCAGCGCCAAGGGGATGGTGCCGAGCGATGTGATGATCAGAAAGATGGCTGTGGCCACCAACGCGCCGCGTAGCACACACGCCGGCACAAACCATCGTGTGATGCCTGTCCAACGCCGCATCACCAGCATGATTGGCAGTGCCAATGCGGCGCCAACCACAAAACGAGACCAAGCAATGAGTTCTACCGAGTAGGGTGTCGCGGCGATAAGCAGCTTGGCAAACGTGTCGCCCACAGGGATGAGGACCATCCCGGCGATCATAAGTCCGGCCGCCAGAACGGGACGGTTGGCGTTCAAATGGGTGCTCCGGTTTGCTTCGGAGTGCTTTGCTCGATCAAATCGCGATACAGGCTCTCGATCCGGTCCAGCTGCGCTTCCCGCTCGAAACGTGCGAGCACACGGGCTGCATCTACAGAAGCTGACTGTGTCATGGCCAGCGCCAGAGCTGCGGCTAAGGCGTTGATATCCCCCGGCAATACGAGCTCCACCTGCTCACCTTCCAGCACTGCCCGCGCTCCATCCGTGGCCGTCGCAACGACGTCGCAGCCCGCAGCGAGGGCTTCCAGCAGCACGAGGCCAAAGCTCTCCGTGTGGGATGGCAACACAATGCAATCGAAGCTTGGCATGATGCTCTGCGCGTCCGGACGATGGCCGTAGAAGTGAACCCGATCCCGCAGATCCACTGGCACCTCCTTCATGAAACGTCCTTCGCCGCCGCCCACCATCACCAGATGAGCATCGGAGGCCGGGAGTATGCTGAATGCCTTGATCAGATCGGAGACGCCCTTAGCCTCCGACATTCGGCCCACATAGCCGAACACGAACGCATCCGGTGGCAGACCGTGGGCCCGCCTAGCTTGCTCACGGTCGAGAGCAGGGCGGTCACCGGGGATCAGCCAATTGCTTATGGTGCGGGCGTCGCCCTCATAGGCGTCCATGTTGGATGATTGATGGTCAGCCACGCGAATGATGCCGTCCATCGCAGCGAAGGATTTGTGTTTGTAGGGACCATGCAGTGTAGCCACCGTCGCTGTGCCGGTACGGGCCTGCGCGGCTCTCGCAGCCAGCCGCGCAGCGCGCCCCTGATGTGCATGGATGATGTCCGGTTGGAACCGCCGCATGGCGAACCACAGTGGCAGCGTGGCGAGAAGGCGAGGCGTGCGGACGTGCGCCAGACCCTCCATCGGTTCGGCGCGCCGACCTTGCCAATCCAGCGAGTCCAACACCACAACGCTATGCCCCCTCCGCGCCAGCCCCGCGCTAAGGTCGCGGTGGTAGCGGCTGGAGCCGCCATGGGTGCGGCACAGGTTCAGCTGCAGGATCTTCATGAGTCAGGCTGCAATCAGGCTCATTGTCACGTGCTGGCGTTTCGGCCATCCACTATTTCCACCGCCGTGCGCATGATGATTTCGCGGTGCGGGAAGGGGAAACAACACCGTTCTCCTTGAATATATCCCACAGGACGACCAGCGCCTGGCCGCGAATGTCTATGCGTCATTTCTAGTGTGAGAAATCCAGAATCGCAAACATTTGGTTGGGGGCGGATGACTATGAAGCGCCAAAGCGCACATCCATACGCGCCCATCCGCGCCAGTTCGCCACTTGCTGGGTAAGACGTCTTCGTTGGGAGTGAGAAACTCGCGTCCATTGCCCGTGACGGCCGATACAACCCACCGTGTGATGCTTATCCAGGGCCGCCGCGCCGTTGCGTTCAGCGCTTGCTGAGCTGGTATGCTTAACCGGTGCTGAACCCCCAAGGGTGAGAAATCGCACCGCAAGTAATGGCTCTCGGGAATTATGGATGTGTGCAGGTTTGGGTCCCATCGTGCGCGAAAGGATCCTGATATCATGATGCAAATCATTAACTGCATTCGCTTCGATCACGACTACACGCAATTGACGCTCGCAGTGATCGTCTGCGTTGTTGGCTCGTTCATTACCATGCGTATGGTTGCGCTTGTATCGCCAGCCAGAACCGACCTTGAGCGCCGTGTGTGGGGCGTATTTGCAGCGATCTGCCTTGGGTCCACCGCATGGTCGACCCATTTTCTGGCCATGCTTGCTTTTGAGGTGCCGGTTGCAAGTGGCTTCTACCCCGGCTCGACAATTGGCAGTTTGCTTTTCGCCATCGCTGGATCGCAGCTCGTCATGGTGGTCTATTCGGTCAAAAGCCGTAAACCGTTTGCAGAGCTCGCCGGCGTTCTCTTCGGCCTGACATTGGCTGGCACGCACTACATTGGAATGCAAAGTTACTGGGTGTCTGGCGATATTCGCATTGACGTGAATTACCAGATCGGCGGTGACATTGGTGGTGTTGTGCTGGGTGCGCTGGCCTTTAGCCGTGCCAAACGTCCGATCACGCGCTATTGCCGTAGCGGCGCTGCAACGGCCCTCATTCTATCAATTGTGGTTCTTCATTTCACCGATATGGCGGGGATCACCATCGACCCGCGCGCCTACCCAGTGCCTGAAGGCGTGTTTGTGGGCAGCGGTGGTGAATTGCTCATTTCCGGACTGGTAGCGTTCATCACCGCCATCGTGCTGCTCGGAGCTTGGATTTCTCGTCTTGCCCAGAGGCAAATGCGCAGCAATTACGAAGGCCAGCTGGAACATATGGCGCTCCATGACAGCCTCACGGGAGCTGCAAATCGCTACAAACTCGAACGTGAATTCAATCGGTTAACGGAAACCAGAAAGAGCTATGACCACATTGCGGGCCTCGTTTCTGAGGTGCATCAGACTCCTGAGAAAATGGCGATCGCATGCATCGACCTTGACGGGTTCAAAGCGCTCAACGATCGGTTCGGACATGTTGTTGGTGACCAAGCGCTGGTCAAGATCACAGAAAACCTCAAAGCCGAGGCGCCAAATGGAACCATCGTTGCCCGCACGGGGGGCGACGAGTTTTTCTGCTTGTGTCCGGCGACCAACTCGGCAGAGCTGAAAGCACTCGGTGCCAAATTGTCTGAAGCGGTCAAGATCGAAGGCTCCACTCAGGATGGCCATTACCGGCTGGGTGCGAGCATTGGCATCGCTACGTTTCCCGACCACGGGACGGAGCTCGCTCCTTTGATGAACAAAGCGGATATGGCGATGTATCGCGCCAAAGCGGACCTTAAGAGCAGTATTTTGTTCTACGATGAGAGCCATGATCTGGAAGAAAAGAACCGTCGGATGCTGCTTCAAGAAATCAGAGATGGCATGGAGCGCTCTGAATTCCGTCTTCACTATCAGGTGCAGTCCAACATCCATGACGGCTCGCCAACTGGCCACGAGGCCTTGATACGCTGGCAACACCCAAGGCGCGGTCTTCTTTCGCCATATGAGTTTATCCCAGAGGCGGAGAGATCTGGACTCATTGTTAAACTTGGCCGCTGGGTGGTGGAGGAGGCGTGTCGCCAGGCTGCGGCAATGCCTGAGCTTGGAACTGTCGCGGTGAACGTGTCCCCACTGCAGTTGGAGGATGAAGG
>JBCBZX010000036.1:0-15513 GCA_039815105.1 Pseudomonadota bacterium | reverse complement strand
TAATAACGATGGGTCCCATAATACGTTTGAGGTGGTCCGGCTTCCAGAATTGGGGGCATCCTTTAGGGGCGGGCGGGAATTTACCGATAAAATGGTCATGCGGCATCTTGGACAAATTGATGTTTAAGGCAGTTCAAGGGCAATCTGTTGCACAATTGAGACGGCGTGTGACAATCGCGACGGCGCTGCAATTCTCACATGCCGTATGGGCATGACTAGCAAATCATTAACCACAATAACCGTACACGACAGAAGTTGAAATGGGGGCGACAGCCGCGATGGGGCGGCGGTGCCAATTCTGCGACGAGGGTATTTTAAGATGAAGTTTTCCAAATGGACCATCTGCGCGATGGTCTTGGGTGCATTGGCCATCACCGGCTGTACAGAGATGTCGGGCTCAAGCAAGTCATCCCTGAATGCCTATGCGTCCATCTCTGATGGCGAATTCAAGGTTCCCGCCATCCCGCGCGGCAAGTTGAAATCCAAATGGAAGCGCAAGCGCGTTTCTTATGACACGAAATATCGTCCGGGCACGATCATCGTGAACACCAAGCAGAAATATCTGTATCTGGTGGAAAAAGGTGGCACGGCCATGCGTTACGGCGTTGGCGTGGGCAAGCAGGGCTTCACTTGGTCCGGTACAGCCAAAGTCGGCTGGAAGCGCCAGTGGCCAACCTGGACACCACCGCCAGCCATGATTCGCCGCAAGCCAGAGCTCGCTAAATATCGTGGTGGCAAGCCGGGCGGTCTGGACAACCCGTTGGGTGCCCGCGCCATGTATTTGATGCGCGGTGGTCGCGACACGCTTTACCTCATCCATGGGTCGCCTGAATGGTGGTCTATTGGCACAAACGCCTCATCCGGCTGCATCCGTCTGATGAATCATGACATTATCGACCTGTACAATCGGGTTGAGCCAGGTGCACGGGTCATCGTCAGACACAGCTGAGTGTTGGACAATAGATATGAGTTTCAGAAGGCCCGCTTCCAGCGGGCCTTTTTTGTGCTCAAAGTAACTTGAATGATGGCAATGCGCGCCATCATGAGGTGCCGCCTTGCCGTGCCTGGCTCGGCAATAGGAAACCCGGATGGAGCATGTCTAGGGATTGAAATCCCGGAATTGGACCGGTGGTTGAGCCTAAAGACAGTCGAGCAGAGGAGTCACCGCCGATGGACCAAAATTGGTGTGGTTGCCCCTTAGGCAATTTCTTGAGCGCCTGATAATCAACGCTCTTATCGCCTGCACCCCCACTCCCGGCAAACTTACCCCCTGCACCCTGGCCGGAAGCTTCACCCGGAAGCCTCAACCCCGGCGTCCTGCCTAGGCAACTTTAAGGCGCGTGTCGTCCGCAGGTTTGGCGTATGCAATCCTATCCCGTCCCGACGCCTTGGCCCGGTACAGTGCTTCGTCGGCAGCCATGAAAGTGCGTCGATAGCTTTTGGTGAAAGAAGCGATTCCCACGCTCACCGTACAGTTGAGATTGTCGGCTTTAGAATGGTCAAGGGTCGCTACATTGGTGGCAAAAGCCGACCTGACGCCCTGCGCTACGATGCGCGCCATATCAGGCGTACAAAAATCCATGGCGACGCACATTTCCTCCCCGCCCAGGCGTGCGACTAATGCACCATCCGGCACGTTGCTCTCCAACGCACGGGCCAGCGCGGTGATAACTTCGTCTCCAACGGTGTGTCCAAACCCGTCATTGACCTTCTTGAAATGATCCAGATCAAAGATTAGCAGCGCGCCGGGCCGCCCGGCTTCGGCATTCGCTTCCACAAGTCGTTCGCACGGCTCTTCAAACCCCCGCCGGTTCAATAGGTTGGTGAGCGGGTCCCGAAGCGTCTCTTGGCGCAATTTGTTGGCCACTGTACTCACATAACCTGCCAGCAGCACAACAGCGATGAAGGTTGAAGCGACATTGATGATGACGCTCGCGGCCGCCGCAAACAGAGAGGCTTCATAATTGAAGTTTTCACCGTCCGGCGATCCGGTGAACATCGCTGCGTTCAAAGCCAATGAAATGCTTAAAATGGTCAAAAGCGCGATCAAAACCCGGTTGGGCAAACCACGCCATTGCTCTGGCAGCAGCACGATTGGGAGAATGAACAGGATCGCGCAAAAGGCTGTGATAATCTGGGTGCGCAGAACATGTTGGCCCTGCAACACCAAATACCAGTCAGCCGCATAACCCGCCAGGCATGCACCCACCAGCAAAGCAATGGGGGGCTTGCGGCCAGCACGAACGAAAAGTCCAGCCGTCAGCAATGAAGCCCCAGCCATGTAGCCGAGATCTTCCAGCATCAATCCCGTCCAAGCATCGCCTTCGGATTTGAAAAAAAGCTCGACTACAAAGCTCATGGCACCGGTGGCGTAGCTTGCCGCAACCAGAAGGGCGGACTTGCAAGTGCCGTCCAAATGCCAAGCCAGAATAAACATGGAAGTGAAACCGACGAGAATGAGCGGCGTCGCCCATTGCAATAGAATTTGTGCATCCAAATGCTTGTCCCCGGCCCAACAAGTCAGCGGTGTATGCAGACTAAAACCGATCCGTTAAATCTGACATAACGGCTGCGTCTAAACGGGCAGCTTGACTATCGTTTGCACTCAAGACTGGCTTGGCCTATATCAGCGTCAGCGCGGGCTGCTGAAGAGTGGCGCGCCTTCTGCCGCCCGCACTGGACGACATCCCGGTTCGTGGCAAACTACCCTCCATTCCTGAAAGGATTACCCGGTGTCGATCACTGCTGAACGCAAGAACGAACTCGTAAAAGAATATGCAACCAAAGAGGGCGATACAGGTTCGCCCGAAGTTCAGGTCGCCATTCTGTCAGAGCGTATCGCCAATCTGACAGAGCACTTTAAAGGCCACAAAAAGGACAATCACTCCCGCCGTGGTCTGCTGAAAATGGTCAGCCAGCGTCGTCGTTTGCTCGACTACGTAAAGGGCAAAGACGAAGCCCGTTACCGCTCTTTGATTGAGCGCCTGGGCCTGCGCCGCTAAACAAATCTGCACCGCGCCCGGCCGATTGGCTCGGGCGCTTTGCGTTTTGGGGAGGCACCATGTCGCCCCACATTGCCCGCTTTCCATCCGGGAAGGCGGATGTTGCAGCCGGAATGGACACAGGCCAGGCCCGACCTTCCCCAAGCGACAAATTGAAACCGCGCGGAGCACAATCAGGTGCCCGCAACATGCGCTCGAGACCGAAAGATGCGGCTCCGGGCAAGGACGAATGAATGTTTGATCACCACAAAATTGAAATCGAATGGGGCGGCCGTCCGCTGACGTTGGAATCGGGCAAGATCGCCCGTCAGGCGGATGGTGCCGTCCTCGTGACCTATGGCGAGACCGTTGTGCTCGCGACCGCCGTTTCTGCCAAGAAGCCAAAGCCCGGCATCGACTTTTTCCCCCTCACCGTGAACTATCAGGAAAAGGCGTTCGCCGCCGGTAAAATTCCAGGTGGCTTCTTCAAGCGTGAAGGCCGCCCGTCTGAAGCCGAAACACTGACATCGCGCCTGATCGACCGTCCGATCCGCCCCCTTTTCGCTGAAGGCTACAAAAATGAGACCCAGGTGGTCCTCACCGTTTTGCAGCATGATCTGGAAAACGATCCAGACATCGTAGCCATGGTGGGTGCATCCGCTGCTTTGACGCTTTCTGGCGTGCCGTTCATGGGCCCCATCGGTGCGTCGCGCGTTGGCTATATCGATGGCGAATACGTGCTCAACCCCAATATTGATGAAATGCCAGACAGTGATCTGGACCTTGTGATTGCCGGCACAAGCGAAGCTGTGCTCATGGTGGAGTCGGAAGCCAAAGAGCTCTCCGAAGAAGTCATGCTCGGCGCCCTTGCCTTCGGCCAAGAGGGGTTTCAGCCCGTCATCGACGCCATCATTCAGCTCGCCGAAAAATGCGCCAAAGAGCCCCGCGAGTACACGCCGCAGGACAATTCCGCTCTTGAAAGCGAGATGATGGACCTGGTGGGTGACGCGATCTCCGCCGCCTACCAAATTCAGACCAAAGAGGAGCGCTACACCGCTCTAGACGCTGCCAAGGCAACCGTGACTGAGAAGTTCGGCGGCGAAGACAGCGAGCACAAGCCAGAAGTTATCGGCGCTGTGTTCAAGTCTCTCCAGGCGAAAGTGGTCCGCGGTTCCATCCTCGACACGGGCAACCGTATCGATGGCCGTGATCTGAAAACCGTACGTCAAATTCAGTCAGAAGTCGGCTTCCTGCCACGCACCCATGGTTCAGCGCTTTTCACGCGCGGTGAAACGCAGGCCATGGTGGTCGCTACCTTGGGCACCGCCGACGATGAGCAATTTATCGACAGCCTCATGGGCACCTCAAGGTCCAATTTCATGCTGCACTACAACTTCCCGCCCTATTCCGTCGGCGAAGCAGGTCGCATGGGCTCACCCGGTCGCCGCGAAATCGGCCACGGCAAGCTGGCATGGCGCGCGATACGTCCTGTGCTGCCCACCAAGGAAGAGTTTCCTTACACGCTGCGTGCAGTTGCCGAGATTACCGAGTCCAATGGCTCGTCCTCGATGGCAACCGTTTGCGGCACCTCGCTGGCATTTATGGATGCCGGTGTTCCGCTCAAGCGTCCGGTGGCTGGTATCGCCATGGGTCTGATCAAAGAAGGCGATCGCTTCGCCGTCCTGTCCGACATTCTCGGCGACGAAGACCACCTTGGCGACATGGACTTCAAGGTGGCCGGCACGTCCGATGGTGTGACCTCCCTGCAGATGGACATCAAAATCGATGGCATCACCCAGGAGATCATGAAAACAGCCCTTGAGCAGGCCAAGGGTGGCCGCGAGCACATTCTCGGTGAGATGGCCAACGCGCTGACCGAAGCCCGCTCCGAGTTGGGTGAGTTCGCTCCACGCATCGAGCAGATGCAAATCCCGACGGACAAGATCCGCGACGTGATCGGCACCGGCGGCAAAGTGATCCGCGAGATCGTCGAGAAGACTGGCGCCAAGATCAACATTGATGATGAAGGCCTTATCAAGATCGCATCTTCTGCTGCTGAGCAAATCGACGCGGCCCGTCAGTGGATTCATTCCATCGTGGCAGAGCCCGAAGTTGGTGAAATCTACAAAGGCACCGTGGTCAAGACCATGGATTTTGGCGCCTTCGTCAACTTCTTCGGTTCCAAGGATGGCCTGGTGCACATCAGCCAGCTGGCTGACGAGCGGGTTGGCAAAACCACTGATGTCGTGAACCAGGGTGACGAAGTTTACGTCAAGCTCATGGGCTTTGATGACCGTGGCAAAGTGCGCCTGTCCATGAAGGTCGTGGATCAGGAAACCGGCAAAGAGATCGGTGACGAAGACTGATCGGGTTTGGTCAGGCGAGATTTGAAGCGGGCCTACGGGCCCGCTTTTTTGTTGGAGGTATCACTTGGCACGGCCCCACATGCGTCCGCACCACCGGCCGGTGCCACCAGGCTTAGAAGCATATCGGGATTGGGGCGCACGGCGTCGGGCAGGTCCTGAAGCACATCGTCCATCACTTCGGCCGACATGGCTGCGACCTCGCAACCATATTGTTCTGCGGTGCCTTTAGGGTTGTCTCGCTTCCACTCAAGATAGTCGCGCCGCTCGAACTCTGCTGCAACGCCAATCCCCACCAGAGGTATAGCTGCCATCACCCGGCGCAATCTGGCCTTGGCCTTCGCCCGTGCTAACGCTCTTGCCATCGCTTGGCGATGGGCCACGGCTGCTGCTGCTGCGCCGGCAGTGACTGTGGCCACCTGCGTGGTCAGCGAGATAGTCCAGGCAGCTAACGCCACAGTGCTTGTGAGCAGCGAAATACAGATGACGATCAGCAGGCTTGTGCTGCGGAGAACTCTAATGACCTTGCGCATGGGGCCGGGTGCAGCAAAATGATGGCGAAGCTTGGACCGCGCCTTTACGCTCCATCAGTGGGCAAGAGCCTGTCAAGCGTGGCCACCACGGCGGCATGATCGCTGGTCTCACGGGAGTCCGAGTCTTCTATCAGATGGTCGGCCAGAACTCCGACCGTCTTCACTGTCCAGGCTGCCTTTGGATTCAAAGCGTTCAGACCATTGGATACGATCACATAGTCAAGGGTTGAAGGCGGGTAGAAATACGAGCCCTTATGGGTCGGTTGACGCGGGCTCGGACTTTGCTGGGGGGCCAGTTCGAATGCATCAAACAATTGCCAGCTATATTGCCAGGCTTTCTCTTCATTCTCGAGATCGCTTCGACGCCTTCCGGCAATGGTGTTGATCCATTCGCCTTGGGTAATCATGCGCAGGGTGGGCGAGTCCGGTTCGTCATTTAGATCGCCCAAAACCACGATCGGCGCCTGCCGGTCTTTGTCTATCTCCTCCATCGCCGCAAGATAGACCGCCACCGCCTCTGCGCTTCGACGCATGATCTGGTCCGCATCCTTGATCGCCCGCTGCCTCAGATGCTCTCTGAAGCGTGCACGCCAGTCTGCAAGAGCGGCGACCTCATCCTTGTCCACGAATGCGCCTTGCGACTTGAAATGGCAGCAGATGACAAGGGTCGGACCAAGATCTGGCAAGTCGATACGCCCGCGGACGATATCCCGGCGTGGCTTGAAACCGTCTTCCAGCACGGTTTCCTTGATCAAAGCTTCGTCGACGTTTAGCGCGACGGGAGGTTCGATGAACGGGTGTCTGGATGCAATGGCCACCACAGGTCTGACAAACACATCCGGGTCGTCCTCCGAGCGGGCCGGTTCGGCGACCCTGGCGAAGTGGGGATAGCCCAATTCCGTCAAAAGTGCCGTCAGCGGCTCGACGCTAAAGATCTCCTGAAACCCAATGACGTCGGCATCCATCTGGTCGATGATCGCCTTGAGCCAGATCTCCTTTGCGGCCCAGTCCTCGTCACTGTTCTGGTTCCTGCTTTCCCGTTCGTACCAGAAGGACCCCGGCAGAAGATATTGAAACAGATTAAGCGTCGCGAATTTGACCGGCATGCACACCCCCATGTTTGCCATCGATCGTGCGAACTGAATGTGAATTTGCGATGACAGGTCGGTGGTCGAGTTGGCTCGGCAGTAGCGTTCGGCACAAAGGACTGCTAGTGCCGCCCAGTGGAGGATCCCATGTCCAGACAGTACAATTTCACAAACCAAACCGTCCTCGTCACCGGCGCGTCACGCGGCATTGGTGAGGCGGCGGCGCGCGCGTTTCATGGCGCAGGCGCAAATGTCGTGCTGGTCGCCAGAAGCACTGACCATATTGAACGCATCGCCGCCGAGCTCGGTGATCGGGCCATGGCCGTGCCATGCGATGTGGCGGATTATGGCGCTGTTGAGGCTGCGGTGGCCGGTGCTATCTCTCAGTTCGGCGGCCTCGATATTGTCGTCAACAATGCAGGGTTGATCGACCCCATCGCCCGAATGGAGAAGTGTGATCCAGACGCTTGGGGCAAAATCATCGATGTCAATGTGAAAGGTGTTTATCACACCATGCGGGCGGCCCATGGGCCTATGAAAGCCGCGGGCGGTGGCGTGGTCATCAACATCTCGTCCGGCGCGGCCACCAATGCGCTGGAAGGCTGGAGCCATTATTGCGCCTCCAAGGCTGCCGTTTTGATGCTCACCATGGCTGGCCATAAGGAATGGTCGGATCAGGGCATACGGACTGTCGGCCTGTCTCCTGGCACCGTAGCCACCGGCATGCAGACAGCCATTCGTGACAGCGGTATCAATCCCGTCGCTGGCATCCCTTGGGAAAACCATAAGGACCCTGCCGATGTGGCGAAGGCTCTGTTGTGGTTGGCAACGGACGAAGCGCGCGGGTTTGACGGCGGTGATCTGGATCACAAGTCGCCGGAGGGCAGACGGGCGATGGAGCTGCCCCCGCTCTAAGCACAAACAAAAAGCCCGGCAGGTGAGTGCCGGGCTTTGCTATCAATCCAGTTGGGACAAGTTACGCGGCCTTGGCGCTGGCCTTCAGGTCGAAGCGGTCGGCTTCCATCACCTTGACCCATGCGGCGACAAAATCCTGAACGAACTTTTCGCCAGCATCGTTGGATGCGTAAACCTCCGACAGGGCTCGTAACTGACTGTTCGAGCCAAACACCAGATCCACCCGAGTGCCAGTCCACCGCACGTCCCCCGTGGCGCGGTCCGTACCAATGAAGATGCTCTCATCGTCTTCAGATGCTTTCCACGCAACATTCATGTCCAACAGATTGACGAAGAAGTCGTTTGTCAGTTGGCCTTTGCGGTCGGTGAACACGCCGTGGGCGCTGTCACCCGTATTGGCACCCATCACCCGTAGACCCGCTACAAGCACCGCCATTTGCGGAGCCGTAAGGCCAAGAAGGTGGGCGCGGTCCGTCAACAGGCGCTCTTCAGGCACTCTATACTGCGCGTTGGAGAAGTTGCGGAACCCATCCACAATGGGCTCCAAAACGTCAAAGCTCTCCGCATCCGTCATCTCATCGGTGGCATCGGTTCGACCCGGTGTGAAGGGCACTGTCACAGTGTGGCCCGCATCCTTCGCGGCCTTTTCAACGGCGGCACCGCCTGCCAGCACGATCAGATCGGCCAGCGAGATTTTGGCATCGGACTGGGAATCGAACTGTGCTTTGATAGCTTCCAGCCCCTCCAACACTTTGGCCAGTTCAGCCGCATCATTCACGGCCCAGTCCTTCTGCGGCGCAAGGCGAATGCGTGCGCCGTTCGCGCCACCGCGTTTGTCCGAGCCCCGATATGTTGAGGCCGATCCCCATGCCACGCGCACCAGTTCAGCCGTGGTGAGCCCGGAGGTCAGCACCATGTCCTTAAGCTTGGTCACATCCGCATCGCCCACCAGCTTGTGATCGACGGCTGGAACAGGATCCTGCCAAATCAGTTCTTCAGCAGGCACTTCTGGCCCGAGATAGCGGGCAATGGGGCCCATATCGCGATGGCAGAGTTTGAACCATGCCCGGGCAAACGCGTCGGCAAAAGCATCTGGGTCCTTTTGGAACCGTTCGGAGATTGCGCGGTAAGCCGGGTCAATCTTCAGCGCCATATCAGCGGTGGACATCATGGGCGGGTTGTACTTGCCCTCGGTATGAGCATCCGGCACCAAGGTGTGATCTGCCTTGTCCACGGGTTGCCATTGCTTGGCGCCGGCGGGGCTGGTTGTCAGCTCCCAGTCGCGGTCAAGCAACATGGACCAATATTGCTGGTCCCACTGGGTTGGTGTTGGCGTCCAGGCGCCTTCCAGACCAGATGTTGTGGTGTCAGCACCATGGCCCAGCCCATGCGCATTTTTCCAGCCAAGGCCCTGCTCGACAATGTCAGCGCCCTCGGGCTCGGCACCCATCAGGCTCGGGTCGCCGGCACCGTGGCATTTGCCAAACGTGTGGCCACCGGCCACCAAGGCCACCGTCTCTTCATCGTTCATCGCCATGCGGGCGAAGGTATCGCGAATATCGTGGGCGGAGGCCTGCGGATCCGGGCGGCCGTCGGGGCCTTCCGGATTGACATAGATGAGGCCCATCTGCACTGCGGCCAGGGGGTTTTCCAGCTCGCGTTCACCAGAGTAGCGGCTGTTGGGCTTGTCCGATGTTGAAAGCCATTCCTTTTCGCCACCCCAGTAAATATCTTGCTCTGGCTCCCAGATATCAGCGCGGCCGCCACCAAACCCGAAGGTTTTGAAGCCCATGCTCTCCAGCGCCACATTGCCGGTCAGGATCATCAGATCGGCCCAGGAGATGGCTTGGCCATATTTCTGCTTGATGGGCCACGGCAGGCGGCGGGCCTTGTCCAGATTGCCATTGTCGGGCCAGCTATTGAGGGGTGCGAACCTCTGTGAGCCTGCGCTTGCGCCGCCGCGTCCATCGCCGGTGCGATAGGTGCCGGCGGCGTGCCACGCCATGCGAATGAAGAACGGACCATAGTGGCCCCAGTCGGCCGGCCACCAGGGTTGGCTATCCGTCATCAAGGCGGTCAAATCCTGTTTCAGGGCGGTGTAATCAAGGCCTTTGAATGCCTCTGAATAGTCAAAGCTGCGGGCGGTTTGAACTTCGAATGGGTCGCCTGCCGGCGCGTTCTGGTGCAGGATGCCGAGGTTGAGTGCTTCGGGCCACCAGTCACGATTGGTGCGGTTGACACCCTGCGAAACCGTATGGTGCATGACGGGACATTTGGTTAGTGCCGTGGAGCTTTCCAAGGCGGCTTCCGTCATTTGTTCCATATCTTCGAGCATGATCTCTCCTATCGGGCAAAACTGGGGGCAGGGTACGTCTGGGTACTTAGAATCATTCTAAGCAGTTTATTCAGTTTTTAAAGGCGCGATGCGCACAAAAAAGGGGCGCGTTGCCGCGCCCCTACCACGTGTTTCTGAACCAATGTGCGCCCCTTCAGTGTACCGGCCTATCGAGACCCGTTCACCCGCCGACCACTTTGAACTGATGTGTCTGATTGTCATTTTCCGGCTGTAGCGGTTCCGGCCTGCCATACAGGAAGCCCTGTACGGACTGACATCCAGCTGCGCGCAACAATGTTGCCTGCGCCTCGGTTTCCACGCCCTCGGCAATGGTCTTTGCCCCAAGGGACTGGCTCAGGGCGATGATTGTCGACACGATGGCGCCAGCCTGTTGGTTCTCCTCCATCTTGATCACGAAAGAGCGGTCGATCTTGATCTTTGTGAAAGGGAACTCGGACAAATATGTAAGGGACGAGTAGCCGGTGCCGAAGTCGTCAATGGCGATGCCGCACCCTAGGGCTCCAATGGCGCGCAGCTCACTGGCAACATATTCCCGATTGTCCACCAGAACGCTCTCTGTGACTTCGATCTCCAGTCGATGTGGCGGCAATCCGGTGGTGGCCAGCGTCTCTGCAACGAGATCAGATACATTGTCGAGTTCGAACTGCAGCGCCGAAATGTTGACCGCGATCGAAAGATGGTCAGGCAGGTGAAGCGCGTCGTGGCAGGCTTGCTCCACAACCCAGCGGCCCAGCTGCTTTATCATACCCGTTTCTTCGGCCATCGGAATGAACTCGCCGGGCGATATCATCCCATCCACCGGGTGCTTCCATCGGATCAGGGCTTCATAACCTGTCAGTTCACCGGTGCCCAAGTCCAGTTGCGGCTGGTAGAACAGCACGAAATGACCTTCGTTTATGCCAGCGCGCATGTCACGCTCCAGCTGGCGGCGACGCTGCATGCGCTCTGCCATGGAGCTGTCGAAACGCCGTAGCGAAGTTTCGCCGGCCTTTTTTGCGTGCTGCATGGCCAGATCAGCTGCCTTGATGAGCTCTTTGGCCTCGGCGCTATCGGCGGGGGCTTGGGCGACGCCGGCACTGGCCGTAATACGCACAAGCTGGTTGTCGACCTCGACAGATTCTGACACAGCGCCCAGACAATTGTTCACCGATGTTTCAAAAGCCGCAATTTCGCCGGGCTTGCCGGGCTGCACCACTGCAAATTCGTCCGCAGAAATTCTGGCAACGAGCGCCGTCTTGTCCAGTGCGCCCTGGCACCGCGTGCCAAAAATCCGTAGCACTTCGTCACCGGCCATGTGGCCAAGTTGATCATTGACCTCTTTGAAACGGTTGATGTTCAGTAGCCCCAGAAACAGAACGTCATCGCCTTTCAGCCGGGTGATGGATTGCTTGATCTCAGTATTGAAATAATGGCGGTTGCGCAGGCCGGTAAGGCCGTCATGGTTCGCCATGAATTCCAGCTTCATCTGGGCGCGCGCATTGCGTCGAGCGCCCATGGACAGAAAAATCGTCGCGATAAGCAAAATGAAATTGAGACCACCGCCGAGCCAAATCACGGTTTGGTCGATGACTTTGCTCACGCCAGCGTCCAGCACTGATTTGTCTACATCGACCCGATATACGCCTGCAGTTACACCGCCTGCACCGATGGGCGTGAAGGTTTCCACACGGTGGCGCGCGAAGCGGCCATTGTCGTGAACATAGCGCGCCTGCGTTTCACCTGTTGTGATGGCGCGCGCGTGCAGAGCGGATTGTTCGGCGTCCAGCGTCTTGGTGGAAGTCTCAAGGCCGGTTCCATCGGGCCAATATATATAGGAATTGCGGACCGCCTTATAGGTTCCTTCATGGATGGCCAGGGAGTCCTCGCGCGCCGCCGTTGCTTCAAACAGGCCGCGATAGTCCATCGAGCCTGTTCCAACGCCCAGCACATATTGCTCGCCAACGTTCAAACGCGCCGGATCAATGCCAGATGCCTTAAATGCGGTAAACTTACGTGCCAAATCATTGGCAGAGCTGATGAGTGCTGATCGCTGCGCATATTGATGATCGAAGTAAAGACCGGCATTCATAAGGCCTGCCAGACCTAGCGCCGACAGCCAGATCATGGCTTGTGTTCTGAACGTGGTGCGCGTCATGGTGCCCTCAATCGCAATTAGGTTGGGCCATTGTGGCGTCTATCCGGTAACGATTGCTTAAAATGCAATCGACCTCCTAAACTTGTGATCAACCCACACGATTAGGGTAAATAGAAGCTCTCCGACTGATGCGCTCCGATGGGCGCGTCGCTCCAGAATGTGGGTAAAGTGTTTTGAAAGACCGATTGCAAGCGGCCCTCACCGCCCTTGGTCCGTTTGTGGATGATGTTCTCAATGCAATGGAGATTCACGCGCGGACCGCTGGAACCCGCCCATCCCTGGGGCTTTGGGAGTGCCCACCAGCTCTGGCGGAGCGCGCCATCGCCAAGATTCCTGGTCTAACCGTGTCCGCCCGCAATGATGGTCGCGGCGCTCATATCGAAATGGTCAAAGCGGGCGCCCAATCCTCTGTTCTTCCATCGATCCTGCATGAAGCCCTATCTCCCCATCTCGCTGCTAATTCCGCGTCGGCAGGTGGCGTGGGCAAATCGGGCAAAGATGCCGCCGCGATCGTCTTTCCCGTGCCGTCTCGCGAGCTGACCTTTGGGCTCATCGCCGCTGCCAGCCTAAGTGCAGTCCCGGGTGCACCGGTTCTTGTGGCCGGTACAAAAGATCAGGGCATGTCGACAATTTTGAAGCGTCTCAAAGAACGCGGCATTGAGGTTGAGAAGAGGTCAAAAGCCCATGCTATCGCGCTGCGCTTCACGGCGGTGCAAGGCCTGTTGGACGATTGGCTGACGGCCTGTGAGCCGAAGGAATTTGAGAGTGAAAATGGTCAAATGTGGACCACGGCACCCGGGGTGTTCAGCCATGGGCGGGTGGATCGTGGCAGCCTGTTGCTCCGCAAACATCTGCCCGAACTGTCTCGCAAAGTGGCCGACTTTGGTGGCGGATGGGGTGCTTTGGCCCCCGCGCTGTTGGAAAAAGGCGCGAAGCGCGTCGACCTGTTTGAAGCCAGTGCTTTAGCTGCACTGCTTGCGAAGCAAAACCTGGCTGAAATTCCCGATGAGAAGCTGTCGGTTCATTGGCACGATCTGCTCGTGGAACAGGTTGACCAGACATTCGACCATATCGTGATGAACCCGCCATTCCACACCGGCAAGATCACCAGTAAAAATCTTGGGGCTCAGTTCATCGCAGTCGCCCATAAGGCGCTCAAGCCTGGGGGCACGCTCACCCTCGTTGCCAATGTTCACCTGGGCTACGAGCACGTTCTGGCGGCAAATTTTGGCAATTGCCAAGAGCTTGCCCGACAAGACGGCTTCAAAATTCTCACAGCTTTGCGCAGGCGGCGATAATCAGCCTTTCGACCCAGAGATGGTCTGGAGCTAGAGCCGGTCTGGATTCGGCATCGAGATCGTATTGTAACCCGCATCGACAAAATGGACCTCACCAGTGACCTTTTTTGATAGGTCCGACGCGAGGTACAGGCCCGCTCCACCCACGTCTTCAATGGTTATGGACGATTGCAGGGGCGAATGATCCCGCATGAAATTATACATGGACCTTGCGGAGGCGACACCGGAGCCTGCCAGCGTACGCACAGGGCCCGCTGATATGGCGTTCACCCGTATGCCCTGGGGGCCGTAGTCGGCGGCCAGATAACGTACGGATGCTTCAAGCGCCGCTTTGGCCACGCCCATTACATTGTAATTGGGCATGGTACGGGTGGCGCCACCATAGGTGAGGGTGATCAGCGAACCGCCATTGGGCATGAGTTCCGCCGCGCGCTTGGCGATCTCAGTGAACGAAAAGCAAGAGATGATCATGGTGCGCGAAAAGTTCGAGCGGCTGGTGTCCGCATACCGGCCCTGCAGTTCATTCTTGTCTGAAAACGCGACGGCATGAACGAGGAAGTCGATGGTCTCCCATTTCTCCTTCAGGGCTGCCAATGCTGCGTCCACTGAAGCGATGTTTTCAACATCGACATCCAGGAGCATGTCCGAGCCAACCGATTGTGCCAGGGGCCGAACCCGTTTGCCAAAAGCCGCGCCCTGATAGGTGAACGCAAGCTCCGCGCCTTGGTCGGCCAAAGCCTTTGCAATGCCCCATCCGATGGAATGGTCGTTGGCGACACCCATTACGATGCCGCGTTTGCCCGCCATCAATCCATTTTTAGGTTCAATAGTCCCGGTTGTGTCGGTCATGGCTTCAGCCTCCATAGCGCTGGAAGACCAGCGTAGCGTTGGTTCCGCCAAAGCCGAACGAATTGGTCAGTGCCACATTCACATCGGTCTCGATGCGCTCGCGGGCGATATTCATGTCTGCAAATTCGGGGTCTAGCTCTTCAATGTGAGCACTTTCAGCTACGAAGCCGTGCTGCATCATCAAAAGGGAATAGATGCTCTCCTGAACGCCGGTGGCGCCCAGCGAATGGCCAGTGAGCGATTTGGTGGACGAGATGTGCGGCTGGCGTTCGTCGAAGACCTCTGCAATTGCTGCCATCTCCTTGGAATCACCAACTGGTGTCGACGTGCCGTGGGTGTTGATGTAGTCGACTGGTTCACCGACATTTTCAATCGCCTGGCGCATGCAGCGTACCGCGCCCTCGCCAGACGGTGCCACCATATCGTGGCCATCTGAGGTGGCACCATAGCCCACCACTTCACCATAGATCGTCGCGCCTCGGGCTTTTGCGTGTTCGAGTTCTTCAAGCACCAGAACGCCGGCACCGCCCGCAATAACAAAGCCGTCGCGCTTTGTATCATAGGCCCTGCTCGCCACCGAAGGCGTATCATTGAACTTCGAAGACATGGCTCCCATGGCGTCGAACAGGTTCGACATGGACCAGTCCAGATCCTCCGACCCACCGGCAAACACCACATCCTGCTTTCCCAGCTGAATGATCTCATAGGCGTTGCCAATACAATGGTTGGACGTCGCGCAGGCGGAGGAGATGGAGTAGTTCACACCATGGATTTTGAACGGCGTTGCCAGGGTTGCGGACGCCGTTGAGCTCATGGCTTTGGGCACGGCGAACGGGCCTATGCGCTTGGGTGATTTGTTTTCGCGCGTAATGTCGGCGGGATTGCGCCACCGCAAGGTTTGATGCGCCCTGCCCGGTCCAGCATCGCGACCTTGTAGCCTGACCGTGCCAGATCCTCTGCAGCCGTGGCCCCGCAAGGCCCTCCTCCGACGACGAC